>JAFZGF010000058.1 GCA_017555565.1 Oscillospiraceae bacterium | reverse complement strand
GCAAAAGTAACCAAAACGTGGGTGACGGAGTCGACCGCCGCCAGTGGCGGATGAAGGGAGACGGAGGTCCCCCTGATAGGGGAATGTCACGAAGTGACAATGGGTCTGCCGGCTCCGGCGAGGACGGGAAAACAACGAGCAGACAAGAGGGGCTTCAGCCCGTCGCAGTATGCGACGATTGTTTTTCAGGGCCATTTATGGTTGCGATTCCCCACGCCCCACAAACGCTGCACAAGTGTGGTATGCTCCGTCTGCTACAAATCGGGAAAAATTACAAACCTCATTCACTTTGTTCCTTCGCACTGTAATTTTCCCTCGATTTACACAAGCATATCGCCACCTGTAAGCATCGCTGTGCTCTGCTTACCCTGGCTCTCTGCTTGTTCTCCGCAGACTTCGCCATTGTTATTCGGGGAACATTCCCCGAACCCCTTTCTATTCGCCAAATCCCAATTTACCAAATAGTTTTCTCCATCCACCTACCATTCCAAAAATTTCACATTTTATTCATTTTATAAATCAATCCATTGTGATATAATGAACTCAAGAGGTGATACTATGAAAATATATGACAAAAAGAAGTTTTGGGGCACTATAATATTTTTCGGTGGATTTACACTTCTTGAAATTTTTATAACATATATCAAACTCGGTGTTGTACGCTATGAACCATCACTGTTTATTATAATATGCGCAATTACGTATATGATGGAGTCTGTTTCAGAAGAAAAGACTAAAATCAATCAGGAACGGGAACAGTTAAAAAAAGAAGTATGGGCAAAACATTATGGTGAAAAAGGCAAAATTCTTTCAAAACTGACCACAATTGCGGCACTAATATCCCTGGTTGTTATGTTTGTCAATTTTATTGCAGGTCTTGTAATGTTTGCAATCACCATTGTAATCAGTAAAATACTTTTCAAACCTGTGAATGAAGAATTAAGACAGATAAATTATGACGCAAACCAGAAAAAGCAGGCGCTCAGACGATAATATCCAATATAAAAACACCCTCCGTAATATACGGAGGGTTATTTTTGTTATAAATATTACAAATTGAACAGCAAATCTGTGTATGATGGCATTGGCCATTTGTCTTTTGGCATTATAGATTCCAGTTTGTCTACTTTTACACGGAGAGCAGACAGTTTGTCTCTGTGGATAAGATACAGCTTTTCTGCTTTTTCTTCCATTTTTGGCAGCTTCATTGTGCTGTTTCTTGCAAAGTGCATTTCGTCACACAGGTCGCTGATTTCGTCTGTCAGCATTGCAATTTCTCTCTGGAATTTTACAGCAATACTGCTTACAGTGCCAGCCTGCTCACAGTAGTAGTTTCCCTGGGCCAGTTGCTGACAGTAAGCAATTGCGGCAGGCAGAATTTCCTGGCGCACCATATCGTTTGCCACGCGAAGTTCAATATTGATTTTCTGAATATATTGATTAAACAGAATTTCATATCTTGCATAGGCTTCTGATTCGCTGAGAGCCTTTGATTTTTTAAGGAAAGCCAGATTTTCCGGAGTGATAATTGTTGGAATAGCCTTGATAGTGCTGTCCAGATTTGGCAGACCGCGGCGGGCAGCTTCTTCCACCCATTCTTTTGTATAGCCGTTGCCGTGGAAGATAATACGTTTATGCTGCTGATATACGCGGCCAACAATTTCGTATGCTTTTGCCATAGGGTCTTCTGCAACTTCCAGTTCTCTTGCAAAATCACGGAAGCTGATAGTAACCAGTGCATTGATAATAGTGTTTACAAAGCCCAATGGCTGGGAAGAACCAACCATACGGAATTCAAATTTATAGCCGGTAAAGGCGAAAGGTGTTGTTCTGTTTCTGTCATTGTCATCAACAGTCAGCAGAGGCAGGGATTTGGAACCCATCAGCAGTTGGCGCACTTCTTCTGTTTCTTCAATACCGTGGCCTTCTGCAATACTTTTCAGCAGATTTTTCAGCTTTGTGCCAAGATACATTGAAATAATGGCAGGTGGTGCTTCAGCAGCACCCAGACGGAAGTCGTTGCCTGCTGTTGCGGCAGTCAGTCGCAGCAGGTCAGCGTGCTGGTCCACACCTTTGATAAAAGCGGCCAGAGTCAGCAGGAATTTAATGTTTTCTTCTGGTTTGTCACCAGGGTTCAGCAGGTTTTCACCTTCGCTGGTAACCAGGGAATAGTTGTTGTGTTTACCGCTGCCGTTTATACCTTTGAATGGCTTTTCGTACAGCAGACATACAAGACCGTGTCGCAGGGCTGTTCTCTGCATTATATCCATAACAATCCGGTTATGGTCGCAGCTTGTATTGGCGGATGTATATACACAGGCCAGTTCGTACTGACCAGGTGCAGCTTCATTGTGCTCTGTTTTGGCAGGCACACCCAGTTCCCACAGCTGCTGGTCAACGTCGCTCATAAATTCTCTTACGCGCTGATGTGTACGGCCGTAGTAATGTTCACTTAATTCCTGACCTTTAGGTGCCATTGTGCCAAAAATTGTTCGGCCTGTCATCTTAAGGTCAAGACGTTTGTCAAAATATTCTTTATCTACAAGGAAATATTCCTGTTCTGCACCCATTGTTGGTTTTACAGACTTGATATCTTTAAAACCAAGTGCGTGGAAACAACGCATTGCATGTTTGCTCAAAGATTGTGTTGTTCTCAGCAAAGGTGCTTTCTGGTCCAGGGATTCTCCCGTAAAGGAAGCAAATACAGTAGGTACATACAGTGTGTTGCCTATAACAAAGCAAGGGCTGGTTGTGTCCCAGATGGTGTAGCCACGGGCTTCAAATGTAGAGCGCAGACCGCCTGAAGGAAATGCAGAGGCATCGCCTTCACCTTTGGACAATAGTTTGCCGGAAAAATTTACAATAGGATAGCCTTCTTTGTCGATACCGTCAAGAAAAGAATCGTGTCGGCCGCTGTTGGTGCCGGTCAGTGGTGAAAACCAGTGTACAAAATGGGTTGCACCCTGCTCCAAAGCCCATTCTTTGATGGCGGCGGCAACTTCATCAGCAACTGATGAGTCCCATATCATAGCTTCGTCTCTTACTTTGCACAAAATTTCGTATGCATTTGCAGAAAGACGCTCTTTCATCTTTCTGTCGTCAAAAAGTTTAGCACCAAATGTTCCTTCGAAATTTACTTTCATAATACCTCCGGTAAACAAAAAAACCGATTTTCAACACCGGTAAAATACAACTGTATGTCTGTAGCTAACATTATTATTTTATCATTGACCAAAACAGCTTTCAATATAATTATATATATGGAAAATAATTTTGTAACTTTTTACAGATAAGGTTGATATAATTCCTTTTTAACATTATAATATTTACAAAAGAATTTTTGCTTACAGATTGCGGGTTTTTGATATCTGTTAAATCTGTAACAAGAAAGAGGTGCTTTATGAAAAGCAAGGCAGATTTATTTTTTGAAAATTTAAAAGGTAAAAAAGTGGCTTTCATCGGTGCAGGTGTAAGCCATAAAAAACTTATAGAAATATTTTCACAGGAGGGTGCAGTTGTAACTCTCTGTGACAAAAAAACTCTGGAGGGCTTTGGTGATTATGCCCAGACTCTCAAAAACCTGGGTGTAAATCTCTCCCTGGGTGAAAATTACCTGGAAGGTCTCAAAAACCAGGATATGATTATGAGAACACCAGGTTTTGAATTCTTCACAAAAGAACTGCAGGACCAGCTGGCACTTGGTGTGCAGGTAACCAGCGAAATGGAACTTTTCTTCCAGCTGTGCCCTTGCAAAATCTATGCAGTAACCGGCTCTGATGGCAAGACTACTACAACCACACTCATCAGCGAAATGCTGAGAGAAAGCGGCAGAACAGTTCACCTTGGCGGCAATATCGGCAAGGCTCTGCTGCCTATAGTAAGAGATGTAAAAGAAGATGATGTAGCTGTTGTGGAACTGTCCAGCTTCCAGCTGATTTCTATGAAACAGTCTCCTGATGTGGCCGTGGTTACAAATGTTACACCTAACCACCTTGACCACCACAAGGATATGCAGGAATACATCGATGCAAAACGAAATATCCTTATACACCAGCCAAGAGACAGCAAGGCTGTCCTGGGCTATGAAAATGATGTAAGCCGCAATATGGAAGACGATGTAAAGGGCAAATGTGTGTTCTTTACTCGCCTTACAGATATCAGCGCACTGCCAGACTGTGGTTATATTGACGCAGACGGTATGCTGTGTGTGGGTGGTGCAAAAATCGTAGACGAAAATGATGTTGCACTGCGCGGCAAACACAATCTTGAAAACCTGCTGGCTGCATTCTGTGCAGTAAACGGTGATGTGCCTTATGAAGTTATGACAAAGGTTGCCAAAGAGTTCAAAGGTGTTGAACACCGCATTGAACCTGTGCGCACACTTAACGGCGTACAGTGGTTCAACGATTCCATCGCTTCCAGCCCTACAAGAACAATTGCGGGTCTGCGCTCATTCCCACAGAAAATCTGCATTATCGCAGGCGGTTATGACAAAAAAATCCCATACGAACCTTTGGCACAGCCGGTTATTGAAAATGTAAAATTGCTGGTTGTTATGGGCCAGACAGGTCCTGCCATTGAAAAAGTGGTAAGAGAACATCCGGATTTTGAAAAATCAGGTATAAAAATTCTCCGTGCAGACAGTATGGAACAGGCCGTTCAGCTGATGTATGAAAATACACAGCCAGGTGACATCGTATCTCTCAGCCCTGCATCTGCCAGCTTTGACTTCTATCCTAACTTTGAAGTGCGCGGCAGACACTTTAAAGAACTGGTAAATAAATTATGATTACCACAGCTAAAAACGATATAGAACAATTTGAAAAAAATCTGGAAACACAGCCCGGTTTTCTCACACAGAAAATAAAAAACGATTATCTTTCTGACAAACGGGGAACGCTTAATAATTTTTACTGCTTTGGCAACTGCAACCTTATGCTGATGGGGCAGAATCTGTCTGTCTGCGGTCAGTTGACCGAAGGAGAAATGGAAGAATTGCTGTCATTTTGTCAGTTTATGGGTGTTTATGGCGTTGAATACGGGTATAAAACCCTGCCCGTAGAAGATATGAACACTATGTATCTTATGAGATATTCTGGTAGCAGCTGTGAATCCACAACAGATATCGTGAAAAATGATAATATTTATCAGTTTTCACAGTTTAGCTGTGCAAACTTTACGGGAACAGCTTTCAATATGGTGTACTCGTACTTCGCCCGCAAGGTAAACAACCAGCTGGCAGATATTTACTATCTGGAGCACAACGGCAAAATAGTATCCGGGGCTATGGCTGCCCGATTTGATGATGGGATATATCTCACTTTTGTGTCTACAGCCAAAAAATTCAGATACCAGGGCCTTGCAAAAAAAGTTATCAGCCATATTATCAGCGAAAACAGCGGCAGTGATATAACACTGATGTGCGAAAAAGAACTTATACCTTTCTATACAAAGCTGGGCTTTGAACAGATAGGAGAAACATATTTATACAATTTGAGGAAAGAACACATATGATAGGAAAATTTTTTGATATCAAGCCGGATATGCTGGCTCTTGATAAAGAGGTAATGGAAATCTGCAAACCATATTTTGAAAAAGTGGACGAAGTGGCATCCTACAACCAGATGAAAGTGCTGAAAGCTTTTATCGACAATGGTATTTCAGCCACACACCTTGTTGGTACAACCGGTTACGGCTATGACGACAGAGGCCGCGACGGTCTGGACAGAATGTTTGCAGATATTATGGGGGCCGAAGATGCTCTGTGCCGCTACAATTTTATGAGCGGCACACACACACTTACAGTTGCACTTTTCGGTGTACTGCGCACAGGTGACCTTATGGTTTGTGCTACAGGCACACCGTACGATACACTCCACGGTGTAATCGGCATCGATGGCAGCCACTACGGCAACCTTATGGACTATGGTGTAAAATATGACCAGGTACCTCTGCTGGCAAACAGCGAACCAGACCTGGAAGGCATCAAAGCAAAGTGCAAAGATGCTAAAGTTTGCTACATCCAGCGCAGCCGTGGCTATGCAAAAAGAAAAGCCCTCAGCCTTGAAACAATCAAGTCAATTGCTGATGCCGCAAAGTCTGTAAATCCTGACATCATCGTTATGGTAGACAACTGCTATGGCGAATACACCCATACAGAAGAACCACTGGCTTACGGCGCAGACCTTATTATGGGTTCTCTTATCAAAAACCCAGGCGGCGGTATTGCTCCAACCGGCGGCTATATTGCAGGCAGACATGACCTTGTTGAAATGTGCGGTCACCGTCTTACAGCACCTGGCACAGGCAGAGAAATCGGCTGTTCACTTGATGTTATGCGCGAAATGTATCTGGGCGTTTACTTTGCACCAATGATTACAGCCAATGCGCTGAAAACAAGTATTTATGCTTCCTGCCTTTACGAAAAAATGGGCTTTGAAACTGAACCACGTTATTTTGAAGACAGAAATGATATCATCACATCCATCTGTGCAGAAAATGCAGAAAATGTAATCGCTATCTGCCGCGGTATCCAGGCAGGCAGCCCAATCGACAGCTATGCCGCACCAGAACCAGGTGATATGCCAGGTTACGACAGCCAGATTATTATGGCTGCAGGTGCATTTACAATGGGTTCTTCCATTGAACTTTCCTGCGATGCTCCTCTGCGCGAACCATTCATCGCATATATGCAGGGCGGCACAACCTTTGATGCTTCCCGTGCAGCAGTTCTTCTTTCTGCACAGAAAGTAGCAGATGTAAGAAATAAATAAGAAATATATGTCTGAAATACCACAGCTGCGGCTGTGGTATTTTTATTTCGATAATAATATAACAATTTCCTTTACAAACCTGTAAATCAGTAGTATACTTTATTCATTAAATGCTTTTTTATAAGCAAACGTTGTATAAATATTAGAGAGAGGACACAACTATGTTAGACAGAATTGAACAAAAAATCGTTGAAATTATCGAATCGAAAAAAGACGAAATCATCTCATTCGGTACAGATGTTTGGAACCACGCTGAACTTGGTTACAAAGAAGTGAGAACATCCGGCAAATTTGTGGAAGAAATGGCAAAACTTGGTCTCGAAAGCGAAACAGGTCTTGCATTTACAGGTGTAAAATCCTACCTCCACGAAAAAGGCAGTGTTGAAGGTCCTACACTTGCCATCATCGGCGAAATGGACGGTCTGCCAATTCCTAACCATCCAGATGCATACAATGGTGTTTCCCACTCCTGCGGTCACCACGCACAGCTTACAGGTGTTGTAGGTGCTGCTATGGCTCTTGCGGATCCAGAAGTTAAAGAAGCTATGGGCGGTAACATCTGCTTCTTCGCAGTACCTGCTGAAGAATTTGTAGACATCGAATGGAAAAACAAGATGATGAAAGAAGGCAAACTGGGCTACGGCGGCGGTAAATGTGAACTTATCCGCATTGGCGCATTTGACGACATCGACATTTCTATGGGTCACCACTCAACTACAGGCGTTGATATGGGTATTATCAACTCCACATCCAACGGCTTTGTAAACAAAACAGTTACTTTCAAAGGCCGTGCAGCACACGCTGCAGGTATGCCACACCACGGTATCGACGCTCTCAACGCTGCTACAGCTGCTTTGGTTAACATCGCTCTCCAGCAGGAATCATTCCGTGACGAAGACTCTGTACGTTGCCACGGCTTTATCTCCAATGGCGGCAGCGCTGTAAATATCATCGCTGACGAAGTTGTAATGCAGTACTGCACACGCGGCAAAACACCTGAAGCATACAAAAATGCATCTGATAAAGTAGACCGTTCTTTCAAAGCTGCTGCTATGGCAACTGGCTGTGACGTAGTTATCGAAACAATGGCTGGTTATATGTCACAGATGGCTAACCCACATACAGAAGTTCTGCAGTCTGTTCTTGACGATATCAAAGCAGAAGGCGTTTACACAAATCAGAAAGACCAGGAAGGTCACGGCACAGGCTCTGACGACTTTGGTGATGTTTCCTGCCTTATGCCTCTGGTACACTTCCAGACAGGCGGCGTAGAAGGTTCTATCCACGGCCCAGATCTTGTAGTTTCTGACCCTTACCTTGCATATGTTGTTACAGCTAAAATCTTTGCTCTCACAGCTTACAGACTGATGAAAGACAATGCTGCAGCTGCAAAAGAAAACATCGCTGACTACAAACCAATTATGACAAAAGAATCCTACATCGAATTCCAGGATTCAATGCAGAAAACAGAAACATTCACAACTGAAAAACTGCCAATCGTTGGTCTTGAATAATAATTACAAAATAAAACAGCAGGTTTTATACCTGCTGTTTTATTGTTATAGAATAAATTGTATTGTTATTTAAAATAACATTATTTTGTCTGTGCGGTAATGCCCCGGCTGGCCAGATATTTGTCTGTGCCGCTGGATTTGTATGTTGTGCCATCCATTTCTATCAGCACACATTCTGCGTTGTCCACAGTTTCGATAAATTCCATAGCCACGCCAGGTTCCATCAGAAACAGCGTAGTAGACAGTGCATCAGCCATACCGCTGTCTTCGCACAGTATTGCCACGCCCCGGTACACTTCTTCAGGATACAGTGTTGATGGATCTACAAGATGGTGGTAACGCTGGCCATCAATAATCATAAAGCGCTGATAACCGCCGGAACAAACCAGCGACATATCAGTGTTGAAATATGCCATATCTGCATTGCCACCCAGCATCTGCCAGTTTTCGTCTACCATTGGGTTTTCAATGCCGATACCCCAGCGGTTTCTATCGTCTTTTGGTGCGCCATGGGCTCTTACATTGCCGCCGGCAGACATCAGAAAGTTGTCATATTTTTCGGCCAGCGCATCACAAATCATCTCTGTGGCATATCCTTTTGCCACAGCGCCCACGTCCAGGCGCATTTCGCTGTCAGTCAGAAAAACAGTGCTGTTTTCTTCATCGATTATCATATTGTTTATATCGGTGTGCTCTGCTTTTTCTTTCAGCAGCTGGATGTCTGGCAGGGTAGCTGTGCCGTAAAAATCATATTCTTCGCGGGCATCATGCCATACTTTCAGCACACTGCCAAGGGCAATGTTCATTCTGCCGCCGGACTTATCGTGCCATTCTTTTGCAAATTTCAGCATGCCGATAATATCCTTGTCCACCTTTACAGGTGCAACACCTGCATTGTCGTTGATGGTTTTGATGTTGTTCACACCCGGATAATCATAGTATATATCATACAGCTGGTTCAGTCGGTTGAACTCGCTGTCCACATAATCCATCATTTCATCAAAGTCTTCCTGACTTTTCTGATAAGAAATAACAGTAATAACAGTGTTGAAATACTGCTGTGTCAGCAACATTTCAGAAAATTTTTCATATTTAGGTCCACAGCCTGTCAGAGTCGTGCACATCATCACACAGGCCAGGAATAAACTTGCCAGTTTTTTCATTGTTTTCCTCTCAGTACATTTGTGTAAAGTATATTCTATCATAAATCTGTCAATATATAAACAATTATTTTTGATTATTTATTTGTTATGTATAGAAAAACAGATGTTTTTGGTTATAATACACATTGCTATTTTTTTATCAAAAGTGTATAATAAATTTATGCTATAAACGCCGGTATAGCCGGTATAAAAGGAGAAATATTATGGATAGAGAATTATTGAAAAAGAAAGTCTGTGACGCTATCGACGCCAACAGAGACAAAATCTACGAAATCGGCCGTTCTATCTACTCAAAACCTGAACTTGGTTACAAAGAAGTTTTCGCAAGCGAAACTGTAAAGAAAACATTTGACGAACTGGGCCTTAAATATGAAGATGGCCTGGGTATCACAGGTGTAAAAGCTAAACTGTTTGAAAAAGCAGATGGTCCAAACATCGCTATCATGGGCGAGCTGGACGCTGTTGTATGTCCTGACCATCCACACGCAGACCCTGTTACAGGTGCTGCACACTGTTGCGGTCACTTTGCACAGACAACTGTTATGCTGGCTGCTGCAATGGGCTTTAACGCTATCAAAGACGAACTGGAAGGCGGTAACGTAACATTCCTTGCTGTTCCTGCTGAAGAATGTGTTGAAGTTGAATGGCGTAAAGATATGATTAACGATGGCAACATCAAATATCTTGGCGGCAAACAGGAACTTATCCACCTGGGCGTATACGACGACATCGATATGGCTATGATGGTTCACGGCACAGG
>JAFZGF010000057.1 GCA_017555565.1 Oscillospiraceae bacterium | reverse complement strand
TATGTTTCTTTAATTGCAAAGATTCCTCGGGTAAATTCCCTGAAAAGTTATCGTCGCGTACTGCGACGGGCTGAAGCCCCTCTTGTCCGCTCGTAACTTTCCCTTCCTCCGTCTCCCTTCATCCGCCACTGGCGGCGGTCGGCTCCGTCACCCGGAATGACATTTCGCTTCGCTCAATGCTTGAATCTAAAGCATTTTCCACCTGATTAGCTGGTGGTTGTCTGTATAAAATACAAAAGCGACTGTATCTCTACAGTCGCTTTATTATTATTCATATTTAAACAGATTCCGCCTCAATGCGTCCATTCTCTCGTCCAGTTCGTTGGTCAGGTCAGCACAGTATTTCAGCTCGTTTTCCATATCCTGTGACAGTTCAAAGGATTTTTTATATCTCAGCTGATGCTCCAGACTTGCCCAGGAATCCATTGCAATGGTGCGTATCTGCACCTCTACCTTCATAATTCTTTTCCCGTGGGAAAGGAAAATCGGTACGGCTATTATCAGGTGCAGACTGCGGTAGCCATTGGATTTAGGGTTTTCGATATAGTTTTTTCTCTCTATCAGCTGTACATCATCCTGGGCCAGCAGGGCTTTTTCCAGATAATACACATCTTCAAGAAACGGACATATCACTCTTATACCGGCAATGTCAGCCAGGTTATTCTCAATGCTTTCTATACTCACCGGCAGGTTTCTTCTTTTCAGCTTTTCATAAATGCTGCTGCCACTTTTCAGCCTGCTTTGTATTGAACTGATAGGGTCGCGGTCGTGCCGCAGGGAAAATTCTTCGTCCAACACTTCAAACTTGGTTACAACCTCTTTCATTGCGCAGCGATAATATGTCATCAGCATACGGAACTGTGACAGATATTCGCCTGCTTTTTCAGCTTCAATAGGAGTATCTCTGAATATATCAGCCATCTGGGCCTGCATGTTATTGGTTACAGAAATATTGTTTTCAGCCATTTTATACCTCTTGGGTGTATAGAAAATAATTGTTCTGTTATCATTTTATAATTCTTTTGTCTGCTGTGTCAATGTAATTTCTGTGAAAATATAGTCTATAATAAGACTATATAACTTGACATTACCGAATAAACAGGCGTATAATACTCCTTGTTTGTTTTTATATATCACTATCGATACAATATCATATAAAAGCTCAGAGGTATAAAATGAAACTTTCAAATAAAGAGTTATTCGAAAATGCCCCTGTAAACAAAGCTGTTGTTTCCCTGGTAGTACCTACCATCATCAGCCAGCTTATTACAGTGGTTTACAATATGGCCGACACATTCTTTATCGGTCAGATAGGCGACCCAAACCAGGTTGCAGCGGCCAGCCTGTGTATGCCTATGTTCCTGCTGCTTACCGGCTGTGCCAACCTTTTTGGCATAGGCGGCGCCAGCCTTATCAGCCGTTGCCTTGGCACAGACGACACAGACAAAGCCCGCAGCGTTGCGGCTTTCAGCATATGGACAGCCACAGCAGTTGCCCTCACTTATGGCATAGTGCTGTATTTCGCCCGTCCTTTTGTTCTTCCGCTGGTTGGCGCAAACGATGCTACATTCGGCTACTGCAGTCAGTATCTGTTCTGGACTGTTACAGTTGGCGGTGTGCCTACTGTTCTCAATGCCTTGCTGGCACATCTTGTCCGCAGCGAAGGCCATTCCCGCCGGGCAAGTACCGGTATGGCTATGGGCGGTATTCTCAACATCTTCCTTGACCCGCTGTTTATCCAGTTCTTCGGTCTGCAGGTGGCAGGTGCAGCTATCGCTACAATGCTGTCTAACCTTGCGGCTACAATTTACTTTATCGTGCTTATTCACGGTCAGCACGGCGCATCTGTAATCAGCCTTACACCAAAGGATTACACTCTGAAAATGGGCATTCCAAAAGAAGTTATGCTGGTTGGTCTGCCAAGCTGTATGATGAACTTTATGGGCGTGTTCTCCAACATTACAATGAACCGTCTTATGGCCAGCTATTGCAATGAAGCTGTTGCAGGCATCGGCATTGCCAAAAAAGTTGATATGCTGGCATTTGCCATTGCCACAGGTATGAGCCAGGGTGTTCTGCCACTTATCGGCTATAACTATTCTGCAAAGAATTACAAACGTATGATGGAAAGCATCAAGACAACTTTCAGATACAGTATGGTAGTTGCCACACTGGGCACAATATTCCTTATCACCTGCGCAGGTCCGCTGGTAAGAGCCTTTATCAACGACCCACTTACAGTTCAGTACGGTCAGCTTTTCCAGCGAATCATCTGTATCACCACACCTTGTGTTTCTGTTACAATGATCATCATTACAATGTTCCAGTCCACAGGCAAAAAACTGCAGCCTCTGCTGCTGTCCCTGTTGAGAAAAGGCGGTCTGGATATTCCGTTTATGATTCTTATGAACCATCTTGTCGGTGTAAACGGCATTGCCTGGGCCACACCTATCGCAGATACAGGCGCTATGCTGTGTGCTATCCTGCGGTTTATCCCATTCTGGAAGCATCTCAAAGCCGAGCAGGAAAACAGAATTTAATATAACTTACACAAAAAGCAGGTGAATTTTTCTCACCTGTTTTTTATTTTATGCCACAATAATCCGGGATATAATGGTATACTTAAAGCAGAAAGGTTTATTATTGAACTAAAAGGAGCGTTATTATGAATAAAAAAGAAAGATTTATGGCGTTTTTGCAGAATAAGCCCGTTGACCGTGCACCGATTGCATTTTTTCATCACTTTACAAGAAATGATGAATGGTTCAAAGGTCTGGTAAATCCAGAAATATTTGAAAAGAATATCAACGGACACAAAAAGGCCAGGGATGTGTTTGATCCTGACGTTATCAAGGTTATGAACGATTCACTGATGATTATGATGGTGGATGTTTCAATGGTAAAAGAGTCCAAGGACCTGCGCGACATTGTTCCACCTGCAAAGGACTCTGCCTGGATGCAGAAAACAAAGGAACTTACACTCCGCGCCCTTGATTTCTACAAAGACAGCGAAGCCCCAAAATATGCTACCGGCTTTTCACCATTTATGGTATTGCGTGCCAGCTTTTCAGCATCTCCTGCACATATGAAAGACTACCGTGAAAATATGATCAAATGGGTGCAGGAAGATCCTGATTCATTCCTTTTCGCATTGGACAAAATTGCTGATACAATTATGGAACTTAACACTATGCTGGTTAAGGAATGCGGTGCAGAGGGCATTTACTTCTCTGTAAACAACCAAAGCCATTTCTTCCCGGATGATCTGTATCTCAAATATGTTGTTCCAAGCGACAAAAAGGTTATTGCCCACGCCAACACATTGAGCGACATCAACCTGCTGCACATCTGCGGTTATGCAGGCAAGGCCAACAACCTGAAACTGTTCAAAGATTACGATATTGCAGGTTTCAACTGGGCTGTGCATGCCGAGGGTGTTTCACTTTCCGAAGGCAAAAAACTGTTTGGCGGAAAACCGGTTTTCGGCGGTTTTGAGCAGGATACAGTTATCTACACCGGCACAAGGGAAGAAGTGGAAGAATTCACATACAAAATCCTTGACGAAGCAGGCCAGACCGGCATTATGATAGGCTGTGACTGCACTGTGCCACACGACATTGACGATAACCGTCTTGAATGGGTGCGCCAGGCCTGTGTAAAATATGCAGAAAATAAAAAATAATACAAAATAATAAATCCGGGAGTTTTCTCCCGGATTTTTGTCTGTTATTCAGTTAAAAATTCAAACCCTCTGGTTTGTTTTCCAGATATTTTATCTTGTCATTAACAAGATTTGCCATAAAGTTAAAGCAAGGGGAAACAGCAAACATAACGATAAATACAACTGATACACTTCGGAAAGTCAGCCCGCCAACAAAGAATGTAAAATACAGCACATAGAGAATTGTTTTCTGTTTTTTAAGTTTTTCTTCAGTATCGTGTATGCTGATTATCAGCGGCATAACTGCCAGTCTTTCCTTTTTGCTTTTCTTATTGAAAAGCAGGTAATCAATGGTGCCAAAGACGATGGCAACTGCAAAAATAATCAACCCGGATTTTATAAACTGATCTTTACTGATATAGCCGTACTCGTGGGCAAATATCCATAAAAATATAAATGCGCTTGCCAGTGTCTGTCCTATAACAAATTTTGCTATTAACTTTTTCAGCAATTTTTCCTTATCCATACCAGCACCCCTTTTCCTAACTTTATTATACAGCAACAAAAAACGGCTGTAAATATCGACAGGTTGAAATGTCTGCGAAAGAAAAACATATGCTTGTATAACTTATCCAAAAATGATGTAAAAATGTGCCGAAAATTTTCCTTGCGTTTTGCTATATCCTTTGATATAATTAATCGAAATGCCAAGACGGCAAATGCACACTGCTCTTGGCAGTGTGCTATTTTTGTATTATAATATAGGCATAAATAAAATTACATATATTTTCAGGAGGAACTCAAAGTGAAAAATCTGTTTAATCTTTCCAGTCTTACAGTAGAAGAAATCAATGCTATCCTGGACCGCGCACAGCAGTTTGCTGAAGGCGAAACCAGCGATATTGCAAAAGGCAAAATCATTGCAAGCCTGTTCTTTGAACCATCCACAAGAACCCAGAACTCCTTTACAACAGCTGTAATGCGTCTGGGCGGCCAGGTTATCACATTCAACACAGCAGTTTCCTCTATGAAAAAGGGCGAATCTTTCTACGACACAGTAAAATGCTTTGAAGCACTGGGTATGGACGGCGCTATCATCCGCCACAGCGAAAACGAATACTACAAACAGCTGGAAGGCATCAATATGCCAATTATGTCCGGTGGCGACGGCACAGGCAACCACCCAACACAGTCCCTGCTGGACCTGCTGACAATCAAACAGGAATTCGGCAAATTTGAAGGTCTGAAAATCTGCATCGTTGGCGACGTTATCCACAGCCGTGTTGCACATACAAACATCGAAGTTATGGAAAGACTGGGTATGCAGGTTTACACATCCGGTCCAGACGAATTCAAAGAAGACGGCCTGAACTACATCGACTTTGACACAGCTGTTAAAGAAATGGATGTTATCATGCTGCTGAGAATCCAGCACGAAAGACTTTCCGGCGAAATGGTTATGACAAAAGAAGACTACAACAAACAGTTCGGCCTCAACGCTGAAAGAGTTGCAGCTATGAAAGACCACGCCATCATCATGCACCCAGCACCATTCAACCGCGGCGTTGAAATCAATGATGACTGCGTAGAATGTGCAAAGAGCAGAATCTTCAAACAGATGTCAAACGGTGTATTCGTAAGAATGGCTGTTGTTGAAAGAGCTCTCAAAGGTTAATAAGTATACATAAAAAGGGCAAAAGAAATTTTGCCCTTTGTTATGAAAAAATATATATAAGTTTACAAAAATACCATGTAAAATTTTACTATATTTTTTACTATAATACAGTAGTCAATTGTGGCTATTTGTGATAAAATGATATAGATAATAGGATAACTATATTATCCGCGTAATTTTATAAAAAAATACTGCAAAACTGTTGTTTTTACAGAAAAGTAGACGGCAGTGATTTTGCTGTGTTTAAGTTAAGATAACAGAAAGGAAAAAACTATGCTTAATCTTTTGTTGAAAAACGGTACAGTTTACACAGACGGCGGCATGAAAAAGGCTGACGTTCTGATAAAAGACGGTATAGTTGCCCAGATTGGTGAGAATATCGCTGTTTGCGATATTCCTGTTGTTGACGCTGAAAAATTGGATATATTGCCGGGGTTCGCAGATGTACATGTACACCTGCGTGAGCCTGGCTTTTCTTATAAAGAAACAATTGCGTCAGGCACTGCGGCAGCGGCCCGCGGCGGCTTCACCCTGGTGTGCAGCATGCCAAACTTAAACCCTGTGCCTGATGATGTGGAAACACTGAAGCAGGAACAGGATATCATCGATTCGGACGCTGTTGTTACAGTTCTGCCATATGCCTCCATCACAATGGGGCAGAAAGGCGCACAGCTGGTAGACTTTGATGCACTGGCTGACAAATGCTTTGCTTTCTCTGATGACGGCAAAGGCGTGCAGAAAGAAGAAATGATGAAAGAAGCTATGGTTAAAGCCAAAGCTGTAAACAAACCAATAGTTGCCCACTGCGAAGATGAAAGCCTGCTGTATGGCGGCTACATCCACGACGGTGAATATGCAAAATTACACGGCCACCGCGGCATCTGTTCTGAAAGTGAATGGGGCCAGGTAGCCCGCGATGTAAAACTGGTGGAAGAAACTGGCGTACAGTACCACGTGTGCCACATCTCCACAAAAGAAACAGTGGACATCGTAAGACAGGCAAAGGCAAAAGGGCTGCCTGTAACCTGTGAAACAGGCCCTCACTACCTTGCATTCTGTGATATGGACCTGCAGGAAGAAGGCCGCTGGAAAATGAACCCACCTATCAGAAGCGCCGCTGACCGCGATGCACTGATAGAAGGTATAAAAGATGGCACTATCGAAGTTATCGCCACTGACCACGCACCACACTCAATGGAAGAAAAGACAAAAGGTCTGGAAAAATCCAATATGGGTGTTGTAGGTCTGGAGACAAGCTTTGCGGCTATCAATACATATATGGTAAATGCCGGTCACATCAGCTTTGAAAAGCTGGTTGAAATTATGGCAATCAACCCAAGAAAAATCTTCGGCCTGCCAGCAGGCATCGAAGTAGGCCAGAAAGCCGACTTCACTGTGGTAGACAGAAACAAAGTGTGGACAGTTGACCCACAGAAATTTGTTTCCGCAGGCAAATACACACCATTCGAAGGTGTTACACTTACCGGTGACGTAGTGTTCACAGCACACGGCGGCACAGCGGTATACAATAATTTGTTTTAAATTAAATTGATATAAATGGGAGGAAAGGCGCGTAAAAACGCTGACAAAAACTATGCCAAAGAGAAAAGATATCAAAAAAATTCTTGTAATCGGCTCTGGCCCAATTGTTATCGGCCAGGCTGCAGAGTTTGACTATGCCGGTACACAGGCTTGTCTTGCTCTTAAAGAAGAAGGGTATGAAGTTGTTCTTATCAACTCCAACCCTGCCACAATCATGACTGACACAAAGATGGCAGACAAGGTTTATATGGAACCTCTGACACTTGAATATGTTGCCAGAATCATCCGTTACGAAAGACCAGACGCTATCGTTCCAGGTCTTGGCGGCCAGACAGGTCTTAACCTGTGCGTACAGCTGGGTGAAAAAGGTGTTCTGGACGAATGCCAGGTTGAAGTACTTGGTACAAAAATCGAATCCATCAAAAAAGCTGAAGACAGAGAACTGTTCAAAAATATGTGTGAAGAACTGGGCGAACCAGTTATCCCATCTGAAATCGTTACATCCATCGAAGATGGTGTACAGGCTGCTAAAAATATCGGCTACCCTGTAGTTCTCCGTCCTGCATTTACACTGGGCGGCACAGGCGGCGGTTTTGCTGACAACGAAGAAGAATTCCTTGTAAAAATCGAACACGCTCTGGCTCTCTCTCCTGTACATCAGGTTCTGGTTGAAAAATCTGTAAAAGGTTATCAGGAAATCGAATTCGAAGTAATGCGTGACGCAGCTGACAATGCTATCGCTATCTGCGATATGGAAAACTTTGACCCAGTTGGTGTTCATACAGGTGACTCTATCGTTTTCGCACCTTGCCAGACAATCAGCGCAGAACAGAAAGCAATGCTGAAAGCATCTGCGCTTAAAATCCTCCGTCACCTGGAAATCGCAGGCGGCTGTAACGTGCAGTTTGCTCTCAAACCAGGCACAATGGAATACTACCTTATCGAAATCAACCCTCGTGTATCCCGTTCATCTGCTCTGGCTTCCAAAGCTACAGCATACCCAATTGCACGCGTAACAGCAAAAATCGCAGTTGGCCTTACACTTGACGAAATCGACATCAGCGGCATCCCAGCTATCCACGAACCAGCTATCGACTACAAAGTTGCAAAAGTTGCCCGCTTCCCATTTGATAAATTCACATCCGCTTCCAAACAGCTGTCCACACAGATGAAAGCTACAGGCGAAGTTATGTCCCTGGGCCAGTCTGTACAGGAAATTATGCTGAAAGCCGTTCGCGGTCTGGAAATCGGTGTTGACCACTTTGAAATGAAAAAATTCAAAGACTGGTCACTGGAAGACCTTATGACAGAAATCGTTACACCAACAGACGAAAGACTGTTTGCTCTGTGCGAAGCTATCAGAAAAGGCGCTACAAACGAAGAAATCGCAGACTCTACAAAAATCGTTATCGAATTTGTTCAGATGCTGCGTGAAGTTGTTGAATACGAAGCAGTTCTTGCTGAAAACGTAAAAGACGTAGAAGTTCTGAAAAAAGCAAAAGATATGGGCTTCTCCGACAGCTACATCGCAAGAGTATGGGGTATGAGCAAACTTGACCTCTACCGCTTCAGAAAAGAAAACGGCGTAATGCCAATCTACCGCATCGTTGACAACGTAGAACATCAGCAGGACTATGTACCATACTTCTACTCCTGCTACCACGGCGAAAACGAAAGCATTATCACAGATAAAAAGAAAATCCTTGTTCTGGGTTCCGGTCCAATCAGAATCGGCCAGGGTGTTGAATTTGACTACTCCACAGTTCACGCTGTATGGGCTATCAAAGAAGCTGGCTACGAAGCTATCATCATCAACAACAACCCAGAAACAGTTTCCACAGACTACACAACAGCTGACAAACTGTACTTTGAACCACTGACAGTTGAAGATGTTATGAACGTTATCGATATGGAAAAACCAGACGGTGTTATCGTATCTCTCGGCGGTCAGACAGCTATCAACCTGGCAAACGACCTGAAAGAACTGGGCGTGCCAATTGTTGGTACAGACGTTGATGCTATCGAAAGAGCAGAAAACCGTGACAGCTTCGAAAAAATCATGCATACTCTTGGCATTCCAGAACCAGAAGGCCAGGCTGTTACAAACATCCCAGACGGCATCAAAGTTGCAAACAGAATCGGCTATCCTGTACTTGTTCGTCCATCCTACGTTCTGGGCGGCCGTGCAATGCAGATCGTTCACTCTGACGAAGACCTGAAAAAATACCTGCAGACAGCTGTACTGGTAGACGAAGACCAGCCAGTTCTGGTTGACAAATACATCATCGGTAAAGAACTTGAAACAGATGCTATCTGCGACGGCAAAGATGTATTTATCCCAGGTATTATGGAACACGTTGAAGAAACAGGCGTTCACTCCGGTGACTCCATCTCCGTATATCCAGCATACACAGTGCCAGAATCTGTAAAACAGACAATCATCGACTACACAATCCGTCTCGGTCTGGGCATCGGCATCAAAGGTCTGTTCAACATTCAGTTCATCGTTGACGAATTCAACAATGTTTATGTAATCGAAGTTAACCCACGTTCTTCAAGAACAGTACCATTCCTGTCCAAAGCAACAGGCGTTCCAATGGCAAACATCGCTACTAAAGTTATGCTGGGCCACAGCCTGAAAGAACTGGGCTACGGCACATATATGCAGGAACCAGCTAAACGTTTCTACGTAAAAGCACCTACATTCTCATTCTCAAAAATCCGCGGTCTTGACGCTTACCTCTCACCAGAAATGAAATCCACTGGCGAAGCAATCGGTTACGACAAATCCCTGAACCGCGCTCTGTACAAAGCACTGCAGGCTTCCGGCATCAAAGTACAGAACTTCGGTACAGTATTTGTAACTCTGGCTGACAAAGACAAACAGCGCGCACTGCCACTGGTAAGACGTTTCTACAACCTGGGCTTCAACATCGAAGCTACAGCTGGTACAGCTGCATTCCTGAAACGCAACGGCATTAAAACAAGAACAATGGCCAAGATTTCTGAAGGCGGCCAGAACATCATCGACTCACTGACAAAAGGTCATGTAAACTACGTAATCAACACTCAGGATATGACTGGCGATGCAGAAAAAGACGGCTTCCTTATCCGCCGTTACTCAGTAGAAAACAACGTTGCCCTGCTGACAAGCCTTTCAACAGTAAATGCACTGCTGAACGTTCTTGAAGAAATCACAATGCCTGTTTCTACAATCGACGCTGAACAGAGAATCTAAACTATAAAACAGAATACCGGCTGTCCTCTGCGGCAGCCGGAAAATATAAAGGAGAGCCAAATGTATAAACGCGACATCTATACTGTTCTGGAAAACAAAAAAATCGCAAAAGATGTTTTCCTTATGGTTCTGGAAGGTGATACACAGTACATCACAGCGCCTGGACAGTTTATCAATATTCTTGTAGAAGGCTTCTACCTCAGAAGACCTATCTCCATCTGCGACTGGGATGACAAAACAATCACTATCATCTACAAAGTTGTAGGTAAAGGTACAGAAGCTATGGCAGAAATGCTGCCAGGCAAAAAACTGGATATTCTCACAGGCCTTGGCAACGGCTTCACAGCTAAAGAAGGCAGTGAAAAACCACTGGTTATCGGCGGTGGTGTAGGCGCACCTCCAATGTACGGCGTTGCAAAACACCTTATGGAAAAAGGCGCAAAACCTACAGTTATCCTTGGTTTTACAAGCAAAGATGATGTTTTCTATGAAGAAGAATTCAAAGCACTGGGCTGCGAAGTTTATGTTACAACAAACGACGGCAGCTACGGTACAAAAGGCTTTGTAACAGATGTTATCAAAAATCTGGAAGGCTACGACTACTTCTACACATGCGGCCCTCTGCCAATGCTGAAAGCAGTTGCTATGGGCACAGAATGTTCCGGTCAGCTGTCCTTTGAAGAAAGAATGGGCTGCGGCTTCGGTGGCTGTATGGGTTGCAGCTGCAAAACTCTCACAGGCAACAAACGCATCTGTACAGAAGGTCCTGTACTGCTGAAGGAGGAAATCATATGGTAAACACTAAAGTAACACTCTCCGGCTGGGAACTGGACAATCCTGTTATTCCTGCTTCCGGTACATTCAACTTCGGCAAAGAATTTGCTGATTTCTATGATATCAATATGCTGGGCACATTCTCTTTCAAAGGTACAACAAGAGAACCACGCTTTGGCAACCCTACACCTCGTATTGCAGAAACACCAATGGGTATGATTAACTCTGTTGGTCTGCAGAACCCAGGTATCCACGCAGTTATCGAACACGAACTGCCAGAACTGAAGAAAATCTTCAATAAAAAAGTTATTGCAAACATTTCCGGCTATTCAGTAGAAGAATATGTTTACTGCTGCCAGCTGATCGACAAAGAAGATCAGGTAGGCATTATCGAAGTAAACGTTTCCTGCCCTAACGTACACGGCGGCGGTATGGCTTTTGGTACAGACCCTAAAAATGTATACGAAGTAACAAAAGCTGTAAAAGCTGTTACAACAAAACCTGTTTATGTAAAACTTTCACCAAACGTTACAGACATTGTTGAAATCGCAAAAGCTGCAGAAGCAGGCGGCGCAGACGGTATCAGCCTTATCAACACACTGCTGGGTATGAGAATTGACCTGAAAACAAAGAAACCTGTTATCGCAAACAAAATGGGCGGTTTCTCCGGTCCTGCAATCTTCCCTGTAGCTCTGAGAATGGTTTACCAGGTTGCACATGCAGTTAACATTCCAGTTATCGGTATGGGCGGCGTTTCATCAGCTGAAGATGTAATCGAAATGATGATGGCTGGCGCAACAGCTGTTCAGGTTGGTGCTGCAAACCTTGTTAACCCATACGCATGTAAAGAAATTATCGAAAATCTTCCAAAAGTTATGGAAAAATACGGTATCAAAGACCTTAACGATATTATCGGTATCGCTTAATAATATACATAAAAGGAGAACACACCAATGAAAAGAGACGTAATTATCGCTCTGGACTTTAAAGATGGCGACACAGCCCTTAATTTCCTTGACAAATTTAAAGAAGAAAAACCATTTGTAAAAATCGGTATGGAACTTTTCTTTGCAGAAGGTCCATCCATCGTAAGAGAAGTTAAAAGAAGGGGCCATAAAATCTTCCTTGACCTTAAACTTCACGATATTCCAAACACAGTTAAAGGAGGTATGAGAAGCCTCACAAACCTCGGTGCTGATATTCTCAATGTTCATGCAGCCGGCACAGTTGATATGATGAAAGCTGCTCTTGAAGGTACACAGAGAGAAGATGGCACAGCACCTATGCTCATAGCTGTTACACAGCTGACATCCACAAGCGAAGAAAGAATGCAGAAAGAACTGCTTATCAATGCAGGCATCAACGAAACAATCATTCACTATGCTAAAAATGCTAAAGAAGCAGGCCTTGCAGGTATTGTTTGTTCACCTCTGGAAGCAGGTATGGTTAAGGAAGCAGTAGGTAAAGATTTTATCACTGTTACACCAGGTATCCGTTTTGCAGACAGCGCAAAAGACGACCAGGTTCGTATTACAACACCTGCAAAAGCTAAAGAAATCGGTACAGACTACATTGTTGTGGGCCGTCCAATCACACAGGCAGAAGACCCAGTAGCAGCATACCGTCGCTGCATGGCAGATTTTGCTGACTAATCAGAATCAAATTAAGTAGGGGACGGGTTTCCCGTCCCTGCAATATAAGGAGAAATAGATTATGGAACAGTACAAAAGCGAATTTATTCAGTTTATGGTAGACTGTAAAGTTCTTAAATTTGGCGAATTCACACTGAAAAGTGGCCGTAAATCCCCATTCTTTATGAATGCTGGTGCATACGTAACAGGTTCACAGCTGAAAAAACTGGGCGAATACTATGCAAAAGCTATCCACGACAAATTCGGTGACGACTTTGACGTTCTCTTTGGACCAGCTTACAAAGGTATTCCTCTGGCAGTTGTTACAGCTATGGCTTACAGCGAACTGTACGGCAAAGAAATCCGTTACTGCTCTGACCGTAAAGAAGAAAAAGACCACGGCGCAGACAAAGGCTCTTTCCTTGGCAGCAAACTGCAGGACGGCGACAGAGTTGTTATGATCGAAGACGTTACAACATCTGGTAAATCAATGGAAGAAACAGTGCCAAAAGTAAGAGGCGCTGCAGATGTTACAATCGTTGGTCTTATGGTTTCACTCAACCGTATGGAAGTTGGCAAAGGCGGCGAAAAATACGCTCTTGACGAAGTAAAAGACCTGTACGGCTTTGAAACAGCATCTATCGTTGATATGGACGATGTTGTTGAAGCTCTGTGGAACAAAGAAGTAAACGGCGAAGTTATCATCGATGACAAAATCAAAGCTGATATCGACGCTTACTACGAACTGTACGGCGCTAAAAAATAATTTACAAAAACAAAGGCTGTCTCATATTGAGGCAGCTTTTTTATTGCAAGTCCTGTCATTCTGAACAGACTCTGTCTGTGAAGAATCTTTGCTCTGCAACCACCTGCAAAGTCTGTATTTACAATATTTATATAGCAAAATAAAAATCCCCCTTGCATTGGCAAAGGGGATAAATTGATATAACAGTTACATAGCGCTGAAACTGAGGGAAAGACAGATCTGCTGCAATGTAGTTTCATCGGCAACACCTTCAGTCAGTACAATGCCGGCCATAGTGTGTATATCTTTGTTGAAACAGATAATGGCATCAGCAGTTTTTTCACCGTCAGACAGTGTGCAGTAGCCGGCCTCAAACCATTCAGTCAGTCGAACAATTGTATAATCCGGAATATCAGCATTTACCACTGGTATAACAGCCTTGTGATATTCTTTTATATCAGTATTTTCTGCAGGTGGGTTAAAAATGTTGAATCCGATATAACCGATGCACACATCACCATTGTAGATATAGTATGGGCTGTAAAGGTCAGCTTCCGGAAAAAGCTTTTCGTCGCCTTCATAGCTTAAACTCCAGCCTTCAGGCAATTTGTTGTTCACCACAAAAGGCATAGCACTGTTTATTTCCCGGTATTCTGTTTCATAGGCCGGGAAGCGGATTTCTGTTATTACATTTGGATCTGCGCTGTCATCTCTGAAGAAAGAGTTTACTATCAGTGACAGTACTACCAGCCCCACAGCCATAATAACAGATATTTTATCTGAAAAATCTTGTCGTTTGTCTTGCATAAAAATCTCCTTGATTTTAATACATTAAGTTTACATTTATTGACTGTTTTTGTCAATCAGACAGAAAAAGCTGTGCAATACAGCACAGCTTTGGCGGAGGCGAAGAGATTTGAACTCTTGCGATGGCAAGCCACCCTATCGGATTTCGAATCCGAACCCTTCAGCCACTTGGGTACGCCTCCCTATAACATAACAATTATACCACTACAAAGGCGTTTTATCAATATTTCAGTTTCAATATGTCATAGGCAATACATATATTACTACACACAGAAAATGCAGCAGACTGCCGACACTTACAAAAAGATGCCATACGCTGTGCATATATCGTATCTTTGTCATCTTATAGAATATAATTCCCACAGTGTAGGCCAGTCCTCCTGCGGCCAGCAGAATAAAGCCTGGTCTCGGCAGTGCGGCTACAATGTCTTTCAGTGCAAACAGTACAGCCCAGCCCATAAAGATGTACAGTACAAGATTAAGCTTTTCAAATCTGTCCAGATTAATTACATTCAGCAGTATGGCAACAATGGCACACCGCCAGACAACAGCTGTTACAATACTGCCTTTAGGGCTTTCTCCCAGAGCAATAATGCAAAAAGGGGTGTAACTGCCTGCAATAAGTAAAGGTATGGAAGAATGGTCAAACACGCGAAAAATCTTTTTCACTTTTTCAAAAGGGAATGCATGGTACAAAGTTGACATGGTGTACATCGTCACCAGTGACAATCCGAACACCAGGCTGCACAGCACTGCCTTCCAGTTTCCCAGGCAGGCGGACAGAGTCACCATCACAGTACAACCCACCACAGCTGCCAGGGCAGAAACCCCGTGGGATACGCTGTTGAATATTTCTTCACCTATGGTATATCTTTTGGTCATATAATTGTTCCTTTTCATATAGCTTGGTTTTATTATACCTTAATTTGTGGCATCATATGTGAAAATAATATGAAAATGTAAACCCTATTGATAAATTTCACATATTTTGATAAAATAACAATATTATGGACATAGGAGATAAATAGGTTATGATAGATTCAAGAATTGCAAGAATTAACGAGCTTTACAGAAAAAGCAAGGCTGAAGGTCTGACAGAAGCTGAAAAAGCTGAACAGAAAAAACTGCGCGAAGAATACGTAAAAGGTTTCCGCGCCAGCCTGATTTCACAGCTGAACAATGTAACAATCCAGGAACCAGATGGTACAGAAATTCATCTGAGAGATAAAGGCATCAAAGAATAATAGACAAAGACAGGGTTTTTCACCTTGTCTTTTTTATATATAATAACATTTTTATATTTACTATTTCGAGTTATATGTGCTATAATATTTATTAGTGTTAAAACGTATTTTTACATAAGAGGTATTGAAAATGCAGAAAAATGAAAAAATTCTGAAAGCCGTTATGAACGGTGAATACAACGATGTTCTTATCAGCTACTATGGCGAAGATAAAATGTACGACAATAAAATGAGATATGAAGAAGCCCTGACTGTTTTTGGTCAGATTTATGACTTCAAAAGAGAATGCCGCATCTACTCCATTCCTTACAGCGTACTGCTGGCAGGTGACGGTGCAGATGTTGCTATCCCAACAGACAAAGACTTTGTTTGTGTAGCTGCTGACAACGGCACAAACATCTCACGTATCCGTTGCCGCGACCATTTGGGCGAAGACAACATTGACCTTTACGCACACGGCCCATACAGCATTGAAAGCGAATTTACAATCGGTGTTATCCGTGGTGTTCAGCAGGCATTCCTTGAAAAAGGCTACCGCAGAATTTCCGGTATCGATATGTACATCGACTGCGACACACTGCCAAGCTTTGGCCTTGATGAACCTGCACACCTGGCAACAGCTGCAGCATATATCATCAACGATATGGCATTCAACGGTGAAAGAACAGAAAAAGAACTGGCAGAAGTTGTACAGTGGGCTCTGGCAAACCACATTATGGTTGATTCCTACGCAACTGATGTTTATGCATCTCTCCGCGGCGTGGCTGTAACTGGCGACTTCACAGATGCTGACGCAGAAGTTATCACAGAAATCACTCCTGACCTTAAAGGCAACAGCCTCTATGTTGTAACAGTAGGTGAAACAGATATTGATATCGAGGAAGAAGAAGTTGACGGCCGTCTCGATGCACTTATGGCAAAACTCGGCACAGAAATCGAAACTCTCACAGAAAAAGATTTCTACGAAAAACTGGCTGAAATGGAAGAAGTAGACAAAGAAGCAGGCCTGTTCCTTATGGATTACTTCACACAGGAAAACTTCGGTGTTATCTATGCAGAAAATGCTGTTGAAGGGATGGGCAGCCCATCTGTTGAAACAACAAAAGAAATCGAAAAAGAATCTGCAGGCGGTGCTGTAAAATGGCACTGCAAACCAAGAAGCACTTGCTGGATGGTTCTCTGCTGTGTTTGCGAAGAAGCAAAACCTGCTTTTGAAACAGCAATGAAAAAACTTTACGGCGAAGACTGTCTTGAAAAACTCAACGTTGCAAGAAAAGGCGCATCCAGAGTTATCGACTAATATTATAAAACCGCACTGCCAAGTGCGGTTTTTATTTTTTGAAGCTATAGTTTATATATCATATAAAAGTAAAAGACACAGCATAAAGCTGTGTCTTTATATTTATCTGGGAAACTGATTAGATTTCTTCCTCTTCTTTTACAACGATATGAACATCGTCCAGCTGCTGGTCTGTAACAACGCTTGGTGCGTTCATCATCAGGTCCTGTGCAGCGCCGTTGAGAGGGAATGCGATAACATCGCGGATTGTATCTTCTTCAGCAAGCAGCATAACCATTCTGTCGATACCAGGTGCCATACCAGCATGTGGAGGTGCACCGTACTGGAATGCTGTGTAAAGTGCACCGAATTTAGCTGCAACTTCTTCTTCACCGTAGCCAGCGATAGCAAATGCTTTTCTCATAATTTCTGGGTTGTGGTTTCTTACAGCACCGGAAGAAAGTTCTACACCGTTACATACGATGTCGTACTGGTATGCGTAGATATCCAGTGGGTCCATTGTTTCCAGAGCTTCCAGACCGCCCTGTGGCATTGAGAATGGGTTGTGTGTAAAGTCGATTTTCTTTTCGTCTTCGTTCCATTCGTACATTGGGAAGTCAACGATGTAGCAGAATTCAAATCTGTCTTTGTCGATCAGGTTCAGTGTTTCACCCAGCCATTTTCTGATACCGCCAGCCAGGCCGTTAACAACATTTTTGCCGTCAGAGATAAAGAAGATTGTGTCGCCGTCTTTCATGCCGCACATTTCGATAAGGTGGCTTCTCTGTTCTTCTGTCAGGAATTTGTCGATAGGACCTTTGAATTTGCCGTCTTTCAGCATCAGGTAGCCAAGACCTTTCATACCGATGGACATAGCAAATTTCAGGCTGTCTTCGTAGAATTTTTTGGACTGGTTAGCGCAAGGTGCTACGATACCTCTTACTGGTTTGCCTCTGAATGCTGCAAAGTTAACATCTGCAAAGAATTCTGTCAGGTCTTCAATGATAAGAGGGTTGCGCAGGTCAGGTTTGTCAGAACCGTATTTCAGCATAGCTTCTTCAAACTTGATGCGTCTGAATGGTGCAGGGCTAACTTCTTTGTCAGAGAATTTTTTAAATGTATTGTACAGAACTGTTTCGCCTACTTTGAATACGTCTTCCTGTTCTGCAAAAGCCATTTCAAAGTCCAGCTGATAGAATTCACCAGGTGAACGGTCACCACGTGCGTCTTCATCACGGAAGCATGGTGCAATCTGGTAGTATTTGTCAAAGCCGGATACCATCAGCAGCTGTTTGAACTGCTGTGGAGACTGTGGCAGAGCATAGAATTTACCTGGGTGTTTACGGCTTGGTACCAGGTAGTCACGTGCGCCTTCTGGTGAAGAAGATGTAAGAATTGGTGTCTGGAAATCCATAAAGCCCAGTTCTTCCATCTGTCTGCGCAGGAAGCTGATAACCTGTGAACGGAACACAATGTTTTTGTGCAGTGCAGGGTTTCTCAGGTCAAGGTATCTGTATTTAAGACGAACATCTTCTCTTGTTTCTTTGGAAGCTTCAATTTCAAATGGCAGCATGTTTTTGCTTGGACCAAGCAGTTCCATTTCTGCTACGTGAATTTCTACTTCACCTGTTTCCAGTTTGGAGTTAACTGTTTCAGCATCTCTTTCAACAACTGTACCTTTTACCTGGATAACAGTTTCTTTATGCACATTTTTCAGCATCTCTGCATCGTGGAAAACAACCTGTGTCATACCGAAATGGTCGCGCAGGTCGATAAAAATAACACCGCCGTGGTCACGGATAGTGTTAACCCAGCCAGCTACTGTAACAGCCTGGCCAATGTGTTCTTTGCGAACTTCGTTACATGTATGTGTTCTTAACATACTCTTTTTCCTCCTGAAAAAATAAAAAATCCCGGAAATTCTCTTGTCAAAAAATTTCCGGGACGAGTTTTATCAATGTTGGGCCTTTGTGGATATACAAATTTGTGCAGCATAAATATTACGAATAGTAAATTAATACTTTAAAATTACAAACAGCAATTAAAATACAGCAACAAATCATATCCGGCCTGTATATAAACCCGCGGTGCCACCCGCATTGGTGTGTAAAAGCACACCCACTTTAATATTTGATTTTCCGGTTTAATGTCACGACTATATCATCTGCCCTGCTTTCAGCCGGTGACAAGGGCTCTCTTTCAGATGATGCTTGCAGAGTGTTCCCTGAATACTGTATCTGATTGCGCTTTCAGCCGGTGGCGCAACTCTCTGCCCAGACAGCTCTGTATCCAGAATCTCTATTCTAAAATTATAATAATAAATATATAAATTGTCAATAATAAAGTTTTGCTGGGCAGATGGTAAATTATAGTATGGATTTTACGGCTGGGCTGACTTTATATTAGCCGCGTCTTTTGTAACATTGAATTTTTTGTCAAAATAAACGGTTACTTTTGATGCGCTGTCATCCTTGTCATAGCAGGTAACTATATATCCGTCAGAATGTTTTATCATACCTGTGTTTATATCCACTGTGTCATTTTCAGCAAAAAGCGGATATTCGTCTTCCACATATCCAAGAGCCTTATACTTTAAGACAATCTTGCTTACAGGGTTGAAATTATATGTATGGGCAGGGTTTGTACTGAAAGTTTTAAACCCTGCAAATGTCAGATAACACAGAACAGCAATCAGAACTATAATATAATCGACGCGTCTTACCGGCAGATGGGGTATCAGTTTACCGTTGATAAAACCAAATTTTGGTTTCTTATCTGGCTGGAAATCATTTTTATTTGCCACATTATCACATCCTTTATCTTAATTATAACATAAGTTTGCAAAAAAAAGCACCCACCGGGTGCTTTTAAAATTACAGTTCATCCACCAGCTGTTCGCTGATAAAAGAGATTTTTGGATTTTTTTCTTCGGCCGCTTCAAAAACGTTTATTATGTTGTTTGCATATCTGCGCAGGTTGTCTTTCATCTCTGCCACATATGTCAGTACAATCTGTGTGCCGTTCATTTCGCACAGACAGTCAAACAGTGCGTCCAGGTTTTTGCCGTAATATTCAGGCAGATTAAGCTTTCTTTTCAGATAAAGGTGTGCTGTTTCTCTGTCTGTCATTTTTCTGCCGTCAAGAATAACAATCTTCATTTTTATTCCTCCCCGTAAAGCAGTTCAAAATGTTCATAATGGTCGTGGGTATAGTAAATCAGACCATCGTTGGAAAATACTATTCTGCGTGAACCTCGGCTGTGATAGCCATCAGTATCTATGTCACACTCGGTGTAGGTGCGGCCTTTTTTCTTTGGCAGCTGGCCTTCATAGTTGCCGAATCTGTCACCGCCTATGGCGTAGCCAGGGGCGTATTTTTCTACACTGCCGCCTTCCCAGCCCAGGTCTCTTGCTTCGTCCTTGGTTATAAAGTTGTATGGCAGTTTGCCGTAGGTGTGGATGTACAGCGCCACATTCTCCTTGTCAAAGTACCGCCCGTCTTCATCGATAATATCATTTTTATCAACCTTTTCCGGGATGGGCTCAGGGGTTGGTGTAGCTATCGGTGCTGTGGACGGCTCTGCTTTTATCTCATCTCCAGAGTCGTTCTGTTCCACTCCTGCGCTGTCTGTAATAATGGCAGAGTTATCGGCGTTGCCTTCGGTGATCTCTGCACCTGTACTGCAACCCACAAGTGAAAACAGCATCACAAAGGAAAGCAGTAAAGATAATATCTTTTTCATATTGTAACCTCTCTGTTTATTATGATTTAATTTTACACTATATACCAGGCCAAAACAAGGATAATATTTTTTGTATATTTTGGAATATTTATTGCCATAAAACTTTATTTGTTCATAATTTTAATGTATAATCATATTAATAAGACTCTGTAAGGAGGCAATTATGGATAAAGAAAGAATTCTTATAGTTGACGACGATAAAAATATATGCGAGCTTCTGCGCCTTTACCTTGAAAAAGAAGGCTACGAAACAGCTATGGCCCACGATGGTGAAAAAGCACTGGCAGTTTTTGACGAAAGACCTTTTGATCTGGTTCTGCTGGATGTTATGATGCCGAGAGTAGACGGTTGGGAAGCCTGCCGCCGTATCCGTGCAAAAGGCAACACACCTATCATTATGCTTACAGCCAAAGGCGAAACTTTTGACAAGGTGCTTGGTCTTGAACTTGGCGCTGACGACTATGTGGTAAAACCTTTTGACACAAAAGAAGTTGTTGCCCGTATCAAGGCTGTTCTGCGCCGCAGCGGCCGTGCACCACAGACATCATCTGTTTCAGACGGTTCACTTGTGTTTGACAACCTGGTGGTAAACATCACAAAATATGAACTGAAGGTTAGAGACGAAATTATCGATACCCCTCCAAAAGAACTGGAACTGCTGCACCACCTGGCATCAAATCCTAACAAGGTTTTCACCCGTGATGCACTGCTGGACGAGGTATGGGGTTTTGAATATTATGGCGACAGCCGTACAATCGACGTTCATATCAAACGCCTGCGTGAAAAACTGGAAGGTGTAAGCGAACAGTGGAGCCTGAAAACAGTGTGGGGCGTTGGATATAAATTTGAGGTAAAAGAATAATTTTTACCTGTAAAACAATGAATAAATTTATTTATATATAGCAAGGAGAAACAAAATGCTTGAATTCAAATTTGACACACAGCTGCTTATCGAAGGTGAAGGTCTGGACGAAGACGAAATCTACGATTACATCGTGGCTAACTTCAAAGGCGACAGCCTGCTGGCTGTAGGTGATGAAGATCTTATCAAAATTCATTACCATACAAACGAACCTTGGCTGGTGCTGGAATACGCAGCAAGCCTGGGCGAAATTTATGACGTTGTTGTAGAAAATATGGAAAGACAGGAACAGGGTCTTAAAGGTTAATCCAGAGGATTATTAAATGAGAAAATCCATTGTTTCCCAGTTTTTCTCCGCAATGAGTATGGTGCTGGTTATGACCATCACCATTCTTGGCGTGTTTTTTATGTTCTTTGCAAGCAGATACTTTCAGTCAGACCGACTGAATCTTATGAACCTGTGTGTTACCAACGCACAGGCTGCTTTTGATGACTCAATTCAGGAGAAAGACGGGATAACCACCGAAGAACAGCGCAGTAAACTTCGTGAAAATCTGCGTCTTATATCAAATACCACATCTACAAAGGTTATTCTTGCTGATGAAAACGGCAGATGTATCGTTTGTACCGAAATAAACAAATGCAGCCACGAAGGCTCTTTTATTCCTGGCGCCGCTATGAAACTGCTTTCTTCCACTGAATCCAGTATGCAGCTCAATGAAGCATTCGGTCAGATTTACGAAGGGCCTTATTACACAGTAGGCCGTGCGGCAAGAGATGCTTCCGGCAATATTATAGGCTATGTTTTTGCATTTTCTGACGCCACCAGCATCAATCTGTTTACCAATTCCATTCTGTCCATCTTTATGGTCTGTGCAGGTTCAATGCTTATGGTGTCCAGCATAGTTTCCATCATCGTTGCCGGCAGACTGACCACACCTATTAGAAACATCACAGATGCGGCCAAAAAATTCAGCCAGGGTGACTTTGGCGCCCGCGTTGAAGTAGAAGGTGACGACGAGGTAGCCCACCTGGCAGGTACGTTCAACCGGATGGCCGCCTTTGTGGAGAAAAACGAGAAATCCCGCTCCAGCTTTGTTGCCAATATTGCCCACGAGCTTCGCACACCTATGACAAGTATCAAAGGCTTTGTTGATGGTATGCTGGACGGCACAATCCCACCGTCATTGCAGGAAAAATATCTGACAGTTATCAGTGACGAGGTAGGCCGTCTTGCCCGCCTTACCAACAGTATGCTGGATATCTCCAAGCTGGAAAGTGGCGAGTTCGAGATGAACATCAACAACTACAATATCTGGGATACCATTGCGGCTATAGCATTTGCTTTTGAAAACAGAATAGAAGAAAACCGAATCACCCTCAGAGGTTTCCAGCCTGGGAAAATAATGGTAAATGCTGACCAGGATTTAATCCACCAGGTTGTGTATAATATATTTGACAACGCTATCAAATTTACCCCAGAAAATGGATATATTTCTTTCAGTGTAACAGAGGACAAATCCGCCGGTAAGGTAACTGTAAAAATCCGCAACTCCGGTCAGGGTATCAGCAAAGAGGCCCTGCCATATATTTTCGAGCGCTTTTATAAAGAAGATTCCTCCCGCTCGGTACATACCCGCGGTGCAGGTATCGGGCTGTATATATCCAAAACCCTGGTTCAGCGTTCCGGCGGTGATATCTGGGCAGAAAGCGAAGAAGGGGAATACACAGAATTTATTTTCACAGTACCTTCTGCCAAACAGCAGAAAAGTCCTGTTTCCAAAGTGAATCTCCCGGTAACTTCAAAACAGTCCAAAAACAAAAGAAAAAAATAAAACAGCACTTTGAAAACCATCATCCCGGAACAGTAATCAAAAATATTGCCCGGGATGATATTTTTTGTTGAATTTTATGTGAAAATATAGTAATATACAAAAAGTTTTCACATTTAAATAATATATTTAATATATAAAAAAATCCATAGAGAGAGGGACAAATATGGAACCAAGAAAAAGAAGAAAAGGCCCCGTTATCCTGCTGATGCTGGTGTGCATTATGGTAAGCCTTGGGGCAGGTGTGATTATCGGCCGCAGCGGCAACAGCTCTGTGGAAGCCATAAAGAATTTTATGCCACAGACAGCTACCCAGGAACCAAAAGGTGATGCGCCAGTAGTGGAACTGCAGCCATTGCCAGAGTATACCGATGGCGGCTATGACACCACAGAAATTTTTGAAAAAGTAAACCCTTCTGTAGTAAGTATAAATGTTTATGCCGGCACTTCTGTTTCACCTATCGGCAGCGGTACGGGTATAATTATGACAGAGGACGGCTATATTATCACAAATGCCCATGTTGTAGACGGCGGCACAAGTGTAAATATTGTATTCAATGACGAAACACAGATCCGCGGCACAATTATCGGTGCGGATTCTGATACAGATATTGCTGTTATCAAAGTGGATAAAAGAGGTCTTACAGCCGCAGAATTCGGTGACAGTACCGGCCTTAAAATCGGCGAAAGAGTAGTTGCCATCGGCAATGCCGGCGGTCTGTCAGGCACCTGCACACAGGGTATTATCTCCGGCCTTAACAGAGATATGGACTCCGGTGCACGTTCTCTGGCACTTATCCAGACCAGTGCGGCAATTAACCCGGGCAACTCCGGTGGCCCGCTGGTTAACCGCTTCGGCCAGGTAATCGGTATCACATCTGCCAAAATTGCCGCCACAGATTACGAAGGTATCGGTTTTGCTATTCCTATTACAGAAGCTATGCCTATTATCACCAGCCTTATCGAAAACGGCTATGTGGCAGGCAGGGCAGTACTGGGGGTACAGGTTATTGAACTTAACGAATCAAATGGCCCTCGCAACGGTCTGCCAAGCAAGGGTGTGTATATAGCATCCATTACAGTTGGTTCTGACCTGGCAAACAAAGGTATCCGCGAAAGGGATGTTATTGTAGAAGCCAACGGCAAGGAAATCATCACAACAGATGACCTGCTGGAAGAACTGGAAAAATTCTCACCTGGCGATACAATGAACCTGGGCATCTATCGCCCGGAAAATGACAAGGTGTACAATGTGGATGTAATCCTTATGGAAGCACAGTCATAAAATAATATAGCTTTAATCAAGGCACAGCTTTTGCTGTGCCTTTTGCTTTGTGTATAGAATACCACCAGCTATACTGTGGAAAAATGCTTTAGCTCCAAGCAGCGGCGCAGCCAACTGTCATTCTGAACGAACAAAGTGAGTGAAGAATCTTTGCTATGTACACAACTCTAAAGCAAAGATTCTTCATCGAAATAAAATTTCTCCTCAGAATGACAAATTACCACTTTAGTGGTTGCAGTGCAAATAATGCAAATGACAAACTTTCAGTACCTCTTGAGAGGTGAGCCAGCAATATGCTCTTTTAAGACTTGCGTATACCACGCGTTCAACGCGTGGTTTTGATTGGGAAATGTTTCGTAATTCCTACAAACAGTAATTCACACTGTAACCACAATCACCTTGCAATTGACACAAACCATAAATAAGGTGTATTATATACCCATACCCCCGGGGTGGGGGATAAAGGAGAAAGATAAAATGGTAGCAGATAAAACCAAGGTTCTCCGCCTTTTAAAAACTGCCCGCGGCCAGCTGGATGCAGTTATCAAAATGGTGGAAGACGACAGATATTGCGTAGATATTTCCCATCAGCTTATGGCCACTGAAGGTCTGCTGGCAAATGCCAACCGCCAGGTGCTGACCGCCCATCTGAAGCACTGTGTAAACAATGCCGCTACAGAGGACGACCGCAACGAAAAAGTGGATGAACTCATAGGTCTGATGAGTAAAATTATGAAATAAAAGAGGTCACAATGAAACAGAAATATGATATTACGGGTATGACCTGCTCTGCCTGTTCCTCTCGTGTGGAAAAAAGTGTTTCCAAGCTGGAAGGTATCGGTACAGTAAGTGTAAACCTGCTGACAAACAGTATGCAGGTGGAATATCCTGACGGAGCCCTTACAACAGAAGAAATTATTTCCTGCGTTGAAAAGGCAGGATATGGCGCTTCCCTTGCTGGGGGAGACAACAAACAGCAGTCATCAACTGCCAAGCCAAGGGAAAATGTGGCAGAAAAACAGATTGCACAGATGAAAAAACGCCTGGCCATATCCTTTTTGTTCTGGATACCGCTGATGTATGTATCTATGGGCAGTATGTATGGCGCACCACTGCCATCCTGGCTTTCAGGCCATCAGAATGCAATTTCATTTGCGCTGGTGCAGTTTTTGCTCTGTCTGCCTATTATGTATATAAACAAGCACTATTATGAAAAAGGTTTCTCAACTCTTTTCCACGGTGCACCTAATATGGACAGCCTTATTGCTGTTGGCTCAACAGCCGCCATTGTATATGGTCTGTTCGCCATCTTCCGCATGAGCTGGGGTATGGGCGCAGGAGATATGGCTCTGGTTGCAAAATACCATATGGACCTTTATTTTGAAGGCGGCGCCACTATCCTTACACTTATCACCCTTGGTAAATTCCTGGAAGCCCGCAGTAAAGGTAAAACCAGCGAAGCCATCTCCCGTCTTCTGGACCTTGCTCCTAAAACTGCCACAGTTGAAAGAAACGGCGAAGAAATTGAAATCCCGGTAGAACAGGTGGTTATGGGGGACATCGTGCTGGTAAAACCAGGTATGAATATCCCGGTTGACGGCATTGTGCTGGAAGGTGTAACCAGCGTTGACCAGGCGGCCATCACGGGTGAAAGTATCCCGGTTCACAAAGAAGCAGGGGACAGCGTTATCGGTGCTACCATCAACAAAACTGGCTTTATCAGAATCCAGGCCACAAAGGTTGGCGACGACACCACATTCTCACAGATTATCCGCCTTGTTGAAGAAGCCAGCGCTTCCAAAGCTCCTATAGCCCAGACCGCAGACAAAATCGCAGGTATTTTTGTTCCGGTGGTTATGGGTATTGCGGCAGTCACATTTGTGGTATGGTACTTTATGCTCCACGCCACATTTGAATTTGCTCTTTCCTGCGCCATCACAGTTCTTGTAATTTCCTGCCCTTGCGCCCTTGGCCTTGCCACACCGGTTGCAATTATGGTAGGCACCGGCAAAGGCGCTGAAAACGGCATTCTTATCAAATCCGGCGAAGCACTGGAAATTGCCCACAATGTAAATACTGTTGTCCTGGATAAAACAGGTACAATTACCCAGGGCCGCCCTGCAGTTACAGATGTGGTGGCAATCAATATGGATTCACAGCAGTTTGTTTCCATTGCCGCCGCCCTTGAAAGTAAATCCGAACATCCGCTGGCTATGGCCATTATGGAATATGCGGCGGAAAACGATATTAAATATCCACAGGTGGAAAACTTCAATTCCATCCCAGGCAAAGGCATTTTTGCACAGTATGCCGGCAATGATTATATTGCGGGCAATGCAAAGCTGCTGAGAGAAAACGGTGTGGATATTTCTCTTATAGAAGAAAAAGTAAACAGCCTTGCTGACAGCGGCAAAACACCTATGATGTTTGCCTGCAACAATCAGCTTATGGGTATCATAGCAGTTGCTGATGTGGTTAAACCAACCAGCCGCCAGGCCATTGAAAAACTGACATCAATGGGCGTGGAAGTAATTATGCTGACTGGTGATAATGAGAGAACAGCCAAAGGTATTGCCAAAGACCTTAATCTGTCCAAAACAATTGCCGATGTTCTGCCACAGGACAAGGAAAAAGTGGTTTCCCAGCTGCAGGCCGAAGGCAAAGTGGTTGCAATGGTTGGCGACGGTGTAAACGATGCCCCAGCCCTTGTACGTGCTGATGTTGGCGTTGCCATCGGTGCAGGCACAGACGTAGCAGTGGAAAGTGCCGATATCGTTCTTATGAAAAGCGACCTGCTGGACGTAGTTTCAGCTATCCGCCTTTCAAAAGCAGTTATCAGAAATATCCAGCAGAACCTGTTCTGGGCATTTTTCTATAACAGCTGTGGTATTCCGTTGGCGGCAGGTGTGTTCTATCTGCTGTGGGGCTGGAAGCTGACACCATCCTTTGGTGCGGCCGCTATGTCCTGCTCAAGTATCTTTGTTGTTTCAAATGCTCTCCGCCTGCGTCTGTTCAAAGTGGATAAAGACGACCACAAAGCTGTGGAACACCAGGATATTTCTGTGAATACAGAAGAAATGTCCCTGAACCTGCCACAGATTGAAAAGCAAGCAGAAAAAACACAGGGTAATATCACTCTTATGATAGATGGTATGATGTGCGAACACTGCGTGCGCCACGTAAAAGAAGCCCTGGAAAGCGTAGAAGGTGTAACAGATATAAACGTAAGTCTTGAAGAAAACAAGGCAACAGTAAGTGCAGACCCTGGCAAAATCCAGGCTATGGTGGATGCCATAGTTGCCGAAGATTACGAAGTAACCGATGTTATCGTTGCAGAAAGCAAACCACAGCCAAAAGGCAATATCACTCTTATGATAGATGGTATGATGTGCGAACATTGCGTACGCCATGTAAAAGAAGCCCTGGAAAGTGTAGAAGGTGTAACAGATATAAACGTAAGTCTTGAAGAAAACAAGGCTACAGTAAGTGCAGACCCTGGCAAAATCCAGGCTATGATCGACGCTATCACAGCTGAAGATTACGAAGTGACTGATGTTATCAATGCACAGTAAGTGCACCAAGATATAAATAATGAAAAGGAGAAAACTGAAATGATTCTTAAAATTGAAGGTATGATGTGCCCAAAATGTGTTAAACACGTAGACAAAGCTCTCAACGGTGTTGAAGGTGCTGCAGATGTAGTAGTAAGCCTGGAAGAAAAACAGGCTACAGTTACAGCAGCTCCAGAACTGGAAGCAGCACTGGTTGCAGCAGTTGTTGACGCTGGCTACAAAGTAACAGAAGTAGTTAAATAATTTTAAAAAAGCAAAAAGAGCAGGGGGAACCCTGCTCTTTTGTTATGCAGAAAATACAACTGTATCCCTTGAAAAGACATATCGATATATTGTGTTACACCCGGGGACATCTCCCGCCATTGTATTGCAATAATTATAAATGGTGAATATAATAAACCTATCACTTACTTAAAAAGGAGATAAGTTATGAAAAAACCTGTAATTGTTGTTTCACCAGAACATCAGAAATTATCTATGCCACCATTTGAAGTTACTCTCCTGGCTACATCAGAGAAAAATGCCTGGCAGCTGCAGCAACGCGGCGCTATTCCTGTTATCCCTGCCTTTTTAAGTGAGGAGGAGGCTGACCGGCTTATGGCTGTGGCAGATGGTCTGTTTATGACTGGCGGAGCTGATGTAGGTCCGGACCTGTATGGCGAAGAAGTGGAAGAATTCTGTGGTGCTATCGAAAAAGACCGCGATGTTTCAGATATGAATCTGCTTAAAGCGGCGGCTAAACATAAAAAACCTATTTTCTCTGTTTGTCGCGGCAGCCAGATTACAAACGTATTCTTTGGCGGCAAGCTGTACCAGGATCTGAAAACACAGAAAGGTGATATGATTAATCACCCTGACTATCTGACAATGCGCACAGAAGACAGCCACACAGTAAATATTGTGGAAGGCACACCTCTGCACAAACTGCTGGGCAAAGATTCCATCGGTGTAAACAGCACACATCACCAGGGTTATAAAGTGCTGGGTGAAAAGCTGATACCTATGGCATACGCACCGGACGGTCTGTGCGAAAGTTTCTATCTTGACGACCCTGACCATTGGGTGCGTTGCTATCAGTGGCATCCGGAACTTATGGATTTCAATGAAAATATGGACAAAATCCTTTCAGACTTTGTAAATGCCTGCATCGAAAATATGAAATAAAATATAAAAGGCTATTGTTTGGCATTATAAACATACGCAGCAAATCCTCTCTATGAGATTTCATAGGGAGGATTTTTTTACAATAGCGTGTAATATTCGCCGGAAATTTAAAGTGTTTATAAAATTGGGATTTTTCTAATAGATTGTAGTACAGTATAACCGCGTAGGGGACGGCGTACTCGACGTCCCGAAACATCCCAAAAACTGCGTAGGGGCGGATATTATCCGCCTGTTGTAAAACCTTATTCTGTCATTCTGAGCGAGTGAAACGAGGCGAAGAATCTTTGCTTTGGTGCGTGCGCAGATTTTTTGTCACGCTGCGCTGGCGTTACTTTCTTTGAAGAAAGTAACCAAAGACGCGGGGGTTGCGATTCCCCCGCGCCCCACAAACGCCGCACAAGTGTGGAATGCTACGTCTGCTACAAATCGGGAAAAATTACAAACCTTCGTCACTACGTTCCTTCGCACTGTAATTTTCCCTCGATTTACACAAGCATATCGCCACCTGTAAGCATCGCTGTGCTTTGCTTACCCTGGCTCTCTGCTTGTTCTCCGCAGACTTCGCGATTTGTATTCGGGGAAATACTTTCCCCGAACCCCTTTCTCTTCGCCCTATTCAAATTTATCTAACAGTTTACATATCTGTTGTATATACTAAAACAGTCCCGACAGATAATTCTGCCGGGACTGAAACTGTTTTTATATATTCCACCGCTTTGGCGGTGGTCTTGTTCTTTTATCTTCTTCTTGGTCTGTCCTTGGCTATTGTAGCGCCAAATCCTACAGGTTTTGCAATAAATACACTGCGCACTCTGCCGCGGAAATATTCCACAGCGGCTTTTGCTTTGTCTTCGTCATCAAATACTCCGAATACTGCCGCACCACTGCCGGTCATTACACTGCCGATAGCACCCTGCTGTATCAGTTCTTCCTTGATAGGCTGGGTATATTCGCTGGCGGCGGCTTTTTCCAGGTCGTTGGCCATATATTTTGCCACACCATAGATGTCGTTTTCTTCCATTGCGGCAACAAGTTTATCTGTTTCCACCAGAGTCTTTTCACCCAATGTGTCGTAATTTGCAAATGCCGCCGGTGTGGACACACCTTTGTCCGGCATACAGATTACCAGATAGCATCTTGGCATAGGTGGACAAGGCTTGATTATTTCGCCTACACCCTGTACGCGTTTTGTGCCACCCATAATCATAAATGGTACATCACTGCCGGCTTTTGCACCTATTTCGCACATCTGCTGGCGGGTAAGGTTGGTTTCATAGATTTTGTCCAGCCCTACAATAACACCTGCGGCGTCAGCACTGCCACCAGCCATACCGGCTTTTATAGGTACAGTTTTTTTGATATGGATATGGGCGCCGCCCTGAATACCTGTGTATTCAAAAAACAGCATCGCCGCCTTTACAGCCACATTCTTGCTGTCAGTAGGTATGTATCTTGCATTGGAAGACAGCGTGATGTCTTTTTCCTTTTTGGAAACTGTCACCCTTTCAAAAAGAGAAACAGTCTGCATAATCATATCCAGCAGGTGATAACCTCTTTCGTCCACGCCAAGAATATCAAGGGAAAGGTTGATTTTTGCAGGTGCAATAACATTTACTTTGTCCATAATAACCTCTGTATCAAATGTTGAAGAATATATTGCGTTTTACATCAATGGCTTTTACCGGGCACATTTCGTGACAGCAGAAGCATCTGATGCAGTTTTTCATATTGATAACCGCTTTGCCATCGGTTATTGTAATGGTTTTCTGCGGGCATATATCCCTGCAGTTACCACAGCCTATGCAGGCTGATTTGTTGATTTTGGGTTTTGGTGCCAGCAGTTTTTCCACGGTAGGTGTTGCCCAGCGTATGGCACGGGGCACTCTGTCAGAAAAGTCCACCCGATAGGACTGGGGTTTTACAAAATTGTCTATCTGTCTGAACATCTCTGTATCGCCGCAGAGGAGAGCACTGTCAAAGTTTTCTCCCATAAGCCTGCGTTTTACTGCGGCATTCATTATCGGAGGTCTGGTCAGTTCAAACCCCATCATACTGCAGATGGCACCATCTATGGCGTATGGGTTTTCGCCTGCAAGCATAATACCGAATTTTCTTGGGATACCGCTGCCTGGACCGTCGCCTTCCATACCTACAATGCCGTCTACAATGGTAAAATCAGTTTTTACAGTTTCGCACAGGTCCACAATCATTTCCGAAAAGTTGTCCTTGTCAGGAAATCTCATATGGAACTCGGCTTTTTTCAGCCCAGGAACTGTGCCGAACAGATTTTTTACCGCCCCGGACATCGCTGTCATCACGTGGGTTTTGAATTTAGGCAGGTTTATGATTATATCACAGTCAACAGCTGGTGCTATAAGTTCAAACTCCTTGACCATTACACCGTCGGTTCTGACAGTCTTGCTTTCCAGTTTTGTGTACAGATTTACACCCTGGCGGCTTGCCACATCAGCAAAGCCGCAGACTTTGTAGTTGGCTGCGAGAATCATTGAGTTCTGTGGCCCCCCCGAAGAATCTGCAACAGTGATGTTTCCGGCCTTTGCGCCAAACTCTTTCAGCAGGATTATAACGGCCTCTACTACAGACGGGTGTGTGGTCACAGCCCTGTCGGGACTGCTTTTGGACAGCATATTGGGTTTTAACAGAATGGTGGTATCAGCACTGATTTTTTTATCAATACCGCCCCACAGCAGTATCTCCCTTACAGAAGACACCACATCTTCAAGGATATAGCTGTCCTGCTTTTTTATGTATACATTGTTCATAATGTTTATGCTTCTTTTCGCAGGTTTTCCATAAATTCCCCGATACGCTTTGTGGCCTCCATCAGATGGTCGAGAGAGTAGGAATAGGAAATTCTTACAAAACCTTCACCGGCTTTGCCGAAAGCGTTGCCAGGAATAACAGCCACGCGGTTTTTCTGCAGCAGGTTTACGCAGAACTCTTCGCTGGTCATACCTGTGCAGGAAATATCTGCAAATACATAGAAAGCACCCTGGGCATTGTAACAGTTCAGCCCTATGCTGTTCAGCTCGTTTATAAGAAAACGGCGGCGCATATCATAACTGCGGCGCATTGTGTCGATTTCGTCGTCACATTCATTCATTGCAACTACAGCGGCATACTGGCTGGTGGTTGGTGCACAGATTACTGCCACCTGGTGCAGTTTGCTCATAGCATCAATAATAGGTTTTGGGCCCATTGCATAGCCAAGGCGCCAGCCTGTCATTGCATAAGCCTTTGAAAAACCGTTGATAACCACGGTTCTTTCTTTCATTCCCGGAATGGAAGCGAAAGAAACGTGCTGATACTGGCCATATGTAAGCTCGGCATAGATTTCGTCAGTCATAACAAAAATTTCAGTATCGCGGATTATATCTGCAATGGCGTGCAGGTCTTCTTCTTCCATAATGGCACCTGTAGGGTTGCCAGGGAACGGAAGAACAAGTATTTTACTTTTTGGTGTGATGGCGGCTTTCAGTGCTTCCGGAGTCAGTTTAAAGTCGTTTTCCTGCTTCAGTTCCACTTCCACAACCTTTGCGCCACACAGTTTTGCAATAGGGTCATAGCTTACGTAGCAAGGTGTGGGCAGAATAACTTCGTCCCCTTCTTCCAGCATAACGCGGAACATCATATCAATGCCCTCACTGCCACCAACTGTAACCATTACTTCTTCAGGTTTATAGTCCAGTTTAAAGCGGCGGCGCTGATAGTCGCAGATAGCCTGCTTCAGCGGTTTCAGACCCAGCCCAGGGCTGTACCAGGTTTTGCCTTTTTCCAGTGCCTGAATGCCAGCTTCGCGGATTCTCCACGGAGTGCGGAAGTCCGGCTCACCAACGCCCAGCAGGATACAGTCCTTGGTCTGTGCAGCCATAAGAGAAATCTTTTCAATAGGCGAAAGAGGAATTTCCCTTATAGTCTTGTTGAGATATTTGTTGTAATCTATCATAAAGAAACGAAACTCCTTCCGTCCTCTTCATCATCGTGGTAAATTATACCTGCCTGCTTGTATGGGCGCAGCACAAAATGTGTAGCTGTTTCGTTTACATCGTCCATTGGGGACAGTCTTTTGAAAACAAACATAGCGATTTCCTGGAAAGATTTTGCCTTGATTTCAACCAGCAGGTCATAGCCGCCACTCATCAGTGTAACACCTTCAACTTCGTCCATAGATGCTATTGCCATGGCAATTTCGTCAAAGCCTCTGCCTTTTTTAGGTGTAACTTTCAGTTCAATCAGGGCTTTTACCATTGCTCTTTCTGTTTTTTCCCAGTCAATAATAGCTCTGTAGCCTTTGATAATGCCTTTTGCAGTGCAGTCATCTATCATATCCTTTACCTGCTGTTCATCTCTGTTCAGCATTACAGCCAGCTGTTTTGGGCTGAGGGTAGGATTTGTTTCAATAAGTTTAAGAAGCTGTTCCATAATATTCTCCATCTCAATTATAAATATTAATAATTATACTTATTTTTTTGTAATATTTCAACATAAATAATGGCTCATTATTGAAAATAATAATTATAGTATGGTAAAATTACCACATAGAAAAGTTTTTAACACAGAGGTGTTGTTATGTTGAAAGTTTATTTGGCAGGCGGTAAATCCAAACCGCTGGATATAAAAAACAATGCAGTTAATGCCCAGACAGAGATTGACAAAGCCAGGGAAAGTGGAGCACAGCTGGTGGTTTTTCCACAGGGATTCCTTACCGGTGTGCAGCTGGGCCTGCTGGCCGATGCCCATTATGTGACCACTCTCTACAGACAGACAGTGGAAAGTCTGGCAAAGTCCAATCCGGATATGTATATTCTTGCTGATTTACACACAAGAAACGGCTTTGAAATGGCATTGTACAAAGGTGAAAAACAGCCGGATGCCGAAAAATTTGAAATAGATGGCATCAGCTTTGTTGCTTTCTCATCAGCAGAAGAACTGCGCCGGAAAGCAGCAGATATTTATGCCGATTGCATAATTCTTACAGAAAGTGCTCCGGTGCTGGCTGGCACACGCCATCTGCTGAAGGATATGCTGTCAGCGGTGCAGACTGGCACAGGACGGACTGTTGTTGCAAACCTTGGTGGCTACGGCTTTACATCACATCCGGACGTTTATCTGCCTGCAGTTGCCTGTATAAGCAGCAAAGAAACTGTATTCACCCGCACACTTTCTGAATTTATAGAAAAGGAAAAATGTTTTGATATTGAAAAAGGCTGTCAGGGCAGCAGAATGCTGTACAACCTGCCACGCCTTGATTTTGACATTGCTTTCAACCAGAATCCGCTTATTCCAAAACAGATAGACGAAAAGGAATACAGCCTGGACCTGTTCCATCTGCAGGCAGTGGCGCTGGCTGCCCGTATGTCCAACATCAACTGTAAAAAAGCTGTTGTGGCTGTCAGCGGTGGTCTGGACAGCGCCCTGGCATTGCTGGTTACTGTAAATGCCTTTGACCTTATGGGCATTGACCGCAAAGGCATCCGCGCTATCTCTATGCCTGGCTTTGGCACATCAAATACAACAAAAAGCCTGGCACAGCAGCTGGTGGAAAGTCTTGGTCTTGACTTTGAACTTATCGATATTACAAAATCAGCCCACCAGGCCTTGCTGGATATCGGCCACGACGGTAAAACTCCGGACGTAACCTTTGAAAATGTACAGGCCAGAATGAGAACTCTTTACGGGCTCAACCTTGCCAATGCCATTGGCGGCATTATGATAGGAACAGGGGATTTAAGTGAAGAGGCATTGGGCTTCTCCACCTACGGTGGCGACCACCTGGCCAGCTACAATGTAAACAGCAGTGTGTCAAAAACTGTTATCCGCACCATACTGCCACATATTATTCAGCTGGACAATATGAAATCTGCCGCACAGCCAATTACAGACATTCTCAATATTCCAGTCAGTCCGGAACTTGTGCCACACGGCGGCGAAATCCTGCAGAAAACCGAAGAAATCCTTGCTCCATACAAACTGATAGATTTCTTTATCTACTGTTTTGTTGTAGCAAAAATGTCACCTATCGAAATGGCACAGCGCGCCAGCTGTGTGTTTGAGGGCGAATTCGGTGCATCCTATCTGCGTGACAAGGCCGAAATGCTCTGCCGTCGCTTTATCACCGGCCAGTTCAAACGCAGCTGTGCACCTGAAGGCGCAGCCCTTACCCACGTTCATCTCAATGGATTGGACAGAGGCGTACCAAGCGATTCTTCCATGGGTGTTTTCAACCATTATTTAGGTAAATAACCGATTAAAAGGACAGCAACTGCTGTCCTTTTTTTAACAATGTGGATATAGTTTTGAAAACTACTTAATATTATTTTTTAAGCAATATAGCTATTTTTGGGTAGAAAATTAAGAAATAATTGTTTTATTTAATAAAAAAATTTCAAAAGTATATACAGAACAGAGTTTTTGAGTTATAATATTAGAAATTATTATGGGTTTATATGCCCGTAATCTTATTAAATGCAAACTAATAGCAAATTCTATAAGCAATATATGTTTTGCAGAAAAGGAGCTTTTTGTTATGATTAATATTTACAACCCACAGGGTAAAGTTATCCTTACAAACGATTACTTTGCAGGTCTTGTAGGCAATGCTATCACAAGCTGTTACGGCGTTGCAGGTATGAGCGTTGCCGGTCCTAAAGATGGCCTGAGAGCAGTTGTTTTCGGCTCAGACATTCCTGAAAAAGGCGTTGTTGTAAGTGAAGATGAAGGTCAGCTGGTTATCGACCTGCATATCAAAGTTATTTACGGTGTAAACATCGCTACTATCGTGGACAACATCAAAGAAAGAGTATCCTACGCTGTAGAACACGCAACCAATCTGAAAGTTAAATCTATCACTGTTTCAGTAGACGACATTATTACAGAATAATTTTGAGGTGAACAAATGATTACTGGTAAAATGCTGCGTGATGCCATTATTTCCGGCGCTAACGCAATTATCAACAACAAAACAACAGTTGACGAACTTAACGTTTTCCCTGTTCCAGACGGCGACACAGGTACAAATATGTCCATGACTATCGGTTCTGCTAAAAAAGAACTGGAAGCTATGCCAGACGATGCAACAGTAGAAAAAGTAGCCAGCGCTACATCAAACGCAATGCTGCGTGGCGCACGTGGTAACAGTGGTGTTATTTCATCCCTGCTGTTCCGTGGCTTCTCCAAAGCACTGAAAGGCAAAACAACAGCTGACGCTGCTGACCTGAAAGCTGCCCTGAGAAAAGGTGTAGACTCTGCATACAAAGCAGTTATGAAACCAACAGAAGGTACAATTCTGACAGTTGCCCGTGAAGCTTGCGAAAAAGCAGAAACAATGGACACTCAGGACGTAGTTGAACTGTGGACAGCAGTTGTAGAAGCTGCCAAAGTTTCCCTTGCAAACACACCAGAACTGCTGCCTGTTCTCAAAAAAGCAGGCGTTGTAGACGCAGGCGGTCAGGGTATCATCTTTATCTTTGAAGGTATGCTGAAAGTATTCAAAGGCGAAGGTATGATTACAGAAGAAACTGTAAAAGAAGAATCCTCCGAATTCGAAGCTAAAGGCATCTACTCCAAAGAAATCGACAAAGATGTTGTAAATGCATACAGAGTTGAATTTATCGTAAACAAAAACGAAAAAGCAAACGAAGAAAAAATCCGTGCATATCTGGAATCCATCGGTGACAACATCACAGTTGTAGATGATGAAGAAACTATCAAATGTTATGTTCACACATCACAGCCAGGCCGCGCTCTGACAGAAGCTATCAAACACGGCTATCTGACAAGAGTAAGAATTTCCAATATGGCTGAAAAAGTAAGCGACCTTGCTGACGAAGCAAAAGCCCTGGAAAAACAGGCTGAAGCTGCAAAAACTGACGAAGTTTTCAAATACAAAGCAGTAGACAAATCTGTTAAATTCGGTTTTGTAGCAGTAGCAGCAGGTGAAGGTCTGGAAAATATGTTCAAAGACCTGGGTGTTGACGCTGTTGTAACAGGCGGCCAGACAATGAACCCATCTACAGAAGATATCCTTAAAGCTATCCACTCTGTACCAGCACAGACAGTATTTGTACTGCCAAACAACAAAAACATCATCATGGCTGCTGAACAGTCTGTTCGTCTTGCAGACAGAAAAGTAATCGTTCTGCCAACAAGAACAATCCCACAGGGTATCACAGCTATGCTGAACTACGACCCAGAAGCTACAGCAGAAGACAACGCAGTAACAATGGATATGGCTGCACAGGGTGTTTCCACAGGTTCCATCACATTTGCTGCAAGAAACTCCGACTTCGAAGGTCACAAAATCAAACGCGGCGACATTCTTGCTATGGACAACGGCAAACTGTCCTTCGTTGAAAAAGATGTAGAAAAAGCTACAGTAAAGCTTGCAAAACAGATGATGAAACGTGATTCTTCCTTTATTACAATCATCTACGGCGAAGGCGTAACAGCTGAAGAAGCAGAAAAAGTAGCTGAAGAAGTACAGAAACGCGCACCTAAAAATGCAGAAGTTTCCGTTCTGGAAGGCAACCAGCCAGTTTACTACTACTTCATTTCTGTAGAATAATTAAAAAATAATAAATCCACCTGAAAAATCAGGTGGATTTTTTTGTTATGTTTATTTTGTTACAATTCTTGCTATAGCCCCTGCAGTGCCGTCAGCTTTGATAATACCTATTTCACATCCATCTTCGCTGATTTTTCTTTTCAGCACCAGCTCCTCGCCTTCATAGCACTGGTTTTTATAGGTTATGTGTATTTCCGCCACATCCATTTCTTCCAGCTGTAAAGAGGTGAACGCAGAGAAGATAACCTTAAGATACTCCACGTTGTTCATATGGCGGCTGGTGTCCAGGTCGCCGCTGGCGACTTTGTATCGACCGATTTCTTCAGCGTCTTCAAAATTGTCTTTCAGTTTTGCATACCGTCCTTCACACACAATTTCATCCCAGTGGATAAAATCTGCAGGGTATACTTCGGCAAATTTTACCAGTTTGCCACTTTCCGGGTGGAATATTGCCCATTCGTTTTTGCCTTCGGCTATAAGCTGGCCGTCCTGTTCCATTTTGTACAGTCGGTCGGCTCTTATTCTTGCAGGTTCTGCCGGCCAGGTGGTGGCAGTAACTGTACTGAACATTTTTGGCTTTGAATAAAATCTGAATTTGCTTTTTACAGCCAGCCATATCAGTCCCTTTTCACCCAGATTATCCATTCCTATATTTATGTCTGTGGCGTGTTCAGATGCCATATCCATAAAAATTGTAAAAAATCCTGGAATATCAAGATGGCCGGTATGGTCACACAGACTTACAGGTATTCTTATATCTTTTGTCAGTTTATTGTCCATATTATGCCTCGCGATATTATTTGTTCATCGGGCAGTATTTAATGCACAGACCGCACACTGCACCGCGGCCGATGTGTTTATACCGCTTTTTCATATGGTTGGAACATTTGTCAGCGTTGAAAAATTCTTCTCTTTCCATACCAACTTCCCAGTTCTTACCGCTGATAGCACCACTTGGGCACATTTCTTTGCAGATGTTGCAGTGTGTGCAAGGGCTTGGAGGCAGTTCTTTTGGATTTTCAAATTCACAGTCGGTAAAAATTGTACCCAGACGCACCCTTGTGCCATACTCTTTGTGCAGGAACAGGGCAGAGTTGCCGATACTGCCCAGCCCGGCCTGGCGGGCAATGGCTTTGTGTGAATATCTGCCGCGGTAGTTCCAGCCTTCATCATTTATACTCTGGCTGGCGGCAACGGTTATGAACTTATATCCGTTTTTCTCCAGCAGCAGTCCTGCTTGCAGAAGGCACTGGTCTATAAAAAAGTTTACTGTGCGATAATGGTTGAAGTATGTATGGGTAGGGGAGTCCTGAATTTCATCTATAATGGCATCAGACAGTTTTATCACAATGCTCATTGCGTTTTTCAGCCCGCCTACACCGTCTTCCACCTGGCAGAATCCTACATCGCTTACGCCAAGCTCCATCATTTTTTCTCTTAATTTATTCTGCATAATCTTCTCCCTATATTTTATCAGTACATATAATCTTAACAGAAAAACAGTTGTTCTTCAAGTTGTTACAAGTAATATCAAAAAACAGATAATATTGATTTTATTATATAATTTTGTTGAAATACAAGGGAAAATATGGTATTCTAAAATGCAGACTATAAAAAATAAAGAGGATTATATGAAACAGAAAAAAGCAGTAGGACTGGAAACTTTTGTTGTTCTTTTTGTTGTGTTCGGTGGTTTTGGTGCCCTGGGCAGCATTATGGGCATTGGTAACCTGTTCAACACAATTATGAATACAGCGCACGACCTGCTTCTAAACACAGTGTTTTTCATTATGGCAATATCCGTTGTAACAGGGGCACTGTCAAATCTTATGGCAGAATTTGGCATTATCAGCCTGCTCAACAAACTTATTTCACCATTTATGCGCCCGATATACGGCTTGCCTGGTGCATCCAGCCTGGGTATTCTGTCCACTTTTGTATCAGACAACCCGGCCATCCTTTCCCTGGCAAAAACAGAAAGCTTTACAAAATACTTCAAGGAATACCAGGTACCTGCACTTTGCAACCTGGGCACAAGCTTTGGTATGGGTATGATCCTTGTTACATATATGATGGGCCTTGGCGGCGACGGTATTATCACAGCATCACTTGTGGGGGTACTGGGTGCCTGCATTGGCAGTGTGGTTTCAGTTCGCCTTATGCTGGGCAAAACAAAGAAATACTACAACATTTCCAAAGAAGAATCAAAGGCGGACCACAGCCACAAGGCTGACCTGAAAAATGCTGACGAAATGCGCACAGTTCACGGCTCTGCTATGGAACGCGTGCTGAATGCAATTCTGGAAGGCGGCAAAACGGGCGTTCAGCTGGGCCTGGATATTATCCCAGGTGTTCTGTGTATCTGTACTTTTGTTATGATTCTCACATTTGGGGCTCCTGCAGACGGTATATACACAGGCGCCGCATACGAAGGCATCGGTCTTCTGCCAAAACTCGGCGATCTTATCGCTCCGGTTACCGGCCTGCTGTTTGGTTTCAAAGACCCTTCAAACATTGCGTTCCCTATCACCAGCCTTGGTGCTACAGGTGCGGCAATGGCTCTTGTTCCACGTATGCTGGAAACAGGTGCTGCAGGTATGAACGAAATTGCGGTTTTCACAGCGATGGGTATGTGCTGGTCAGGCTATCTGTCTACACATATTTCAATGATGGATGCCCTGGACAGACGTCAGTTTATCAAAGACGCCATTGTTTCCCACACAATCGGTGGTCTGTGCGCAGGTGTTGCGGCACATTACATCTTTATGCTGATTTCAATGATATAAAAATAAATCCCTGCACTACGGGTGCGGGGATTTTTGTTAGGAAGATATAAAAAAAGAGGTGCATCAGCACCTCTTTTGTTTTAACATTATTCGTTGGAATAGTTGTCAAAGTAACCCTGGATAAAGATAACAGGTGTACCTTTATCGCCGGAGCCTGATGTAAGGTCACAAAGTGAGCCGATCAGGTCTGTCAGCTGTCTTGGAGTTGTACCCTGGCTTTCCATAGAGCCCATCAGGTCTTTTTTCTTGTTTGCGATATACTGTGTCATAGCGTCGCGCAGTTCTTCACCTTTCATACCTGCAAACTGGTTATCAGCCAGGTATTTCAGCTTCAGTTCGCTTGGCAGACCTACCAGACCATCTGTGAAACCTGGGGAAACAACTGGGTCAGCCAGTTCCCAGATTTTACCCTGTGGATCTTTGAATGCGCCGTCACCGTAAACCATACATTCCAGTTTTTTGCCTGTTGCTTTCAGCAGGGCAGCCTGCAGTTCTGTTACGAATGCTTCGCAATCACGTGGGAACAGTTTTACTTTTTCTTCTGTAGCTTTGTTGGAACCCAGCAGGCCGTACATTTCGTTGAAACCGGAACCGTCGATGGATTCTGTCATCAGGTCATCAAGACCCAGAACTTTTTCTGCACCAGCAGCTTTAAGCAGACGTTTGGAACGTGCGCGGCTGTGGATATCAGCGCAGATAACATTTTTTGTGTATGGCAGGATGTCTGTAGCTCTGTTTGCAAAGATTACTTCGCAGTCACAGTTTTCTGCAAGAATCAGTTCTTTATAATATGCAACGTAGTCAACTTTTGTAAATGGGTGAACATTTTCACCAAACAGATCTCTGTATTCTTTTTCTGTCAGGATTGTTGACCATGGGTTAACACCTTTTTCATCCAGCTGGTCAAGACTTACCAGATGGTTGCCCACTTCGTCTGAAGGATAGGACAGCATCAGTACGATTTTTTTAGCGCCTCTTGCTATACCTTTCAGTACGATGGAGAAACGGTTACGGGACAGGATAGGGAAGATGAGACCGATTGTTTCATCACCAAATTTAGCTTTAACATCTTTTGCAATATCATCACAAGTGATGTAGTTACCCTGTGCTCTTGCAACAACTGCTTCTGTAACACCAACGATATCTCTGTCGTGTACTGTAATATTTTCTTCTTCAAAAGCTTCAAGCAAGCTCTGTACTGTGATTTCAACCAGGTTGTCACCTTCAACGATGATAGGTGTTCTGATACCTCTTGAAACTGCACCTATAGTTCTGGACATATTCATTCCTCTTTTCATAAATCAATCTTATTTGATTGTAATTACTGTAAAATACAATGTTTTTACAACATAATATTATATGATATTGTGCCTTGTTTTTCAATAAAAAATACATATATTTCTAAACTTTGTAAGAAAATTAGAAATTTAAAGATGATTTTAGTTAAATATTACTTTTTATACAAAATTCATTAAGAGTTCTTTATCTCTTTTGCAAAATGTGATATACTAGATAAAATAGGAAAATTATGTTTTAATGTGAATAAAGGCATTTTATGAAAAAATTTGTATTTGAAAACAATGATATAAATAAATGGGTTGCGGTTGCAATTGCTTTTTTGGCAGTTATTGCCAAGCTGATTCTTGCGTGGGGACAGTATGCCACGGTTTATCCACCGCTGGCACCTATAGACGACCATCTTATGTTTACAGCTGCACAGAATATTGTGGCGGGCAACTGGCTGGGCGAATATGGCCATCTCACAATTTCTAAACATATGTTTTTTGCAGTGTGGTTGGCTTTACTGCACATATTGAAAGTACCTTATATGGCAGGCAATATGGCCCTGTGGTCGTTTGCCAGCGGCGTGGCAGTTATGGCCCTGAAGCCTGTTTTAAGCAAAAACTGGCAGAGGTTGTTTATGTTTCTGGGGCTGCTGTGCAACCCCGCAATGAGCGCGCAGTATGCTACAAGAATTTATCGTGATGCTATTTTTCCGTCACTGTGCCTGCTGTTTGTTGCAGGCATAGTAGCTGTAGGCCTGCGATATAAAGAAAAGATAAGCAGCTGGATGGGCTGGCTTGTGACTTATGGCATCTCCTTTGGCTGTATTTATCTGTGCAGGGAAGACGGTATATGGATAATGCCGTTTTTTGCTGCTGCTTTTGTAATTGTAATTATATTCCTTGCTATTGAAAAACAGAAAGGTGTTTTCAAGAAAGCTGTAATTATGCTGTTGCCATTTGTGTTAAGTGCAGGTATTATTAGCGGCTACTGTTATATGAACTATATTCACTATGGCAGGTTTATTGTAAGTGATTTCACAAGCGGTGAATTTAAAGCAGCCTATGGTGCTTTGACAAGTATAGAACAAAAAGAATGGGACCCACTGGTTTCAGTACCTGAAGATGTACGAGAATCGGTTTACAAAGTGTCACCGTCATTTGCACAGCTGGAAGACAATATAAAATCTGGCTGGATAGAAAACAGTTGGAAAAACCAGCGTGATTTCTCATCTGGATCTTTCTACTGGGCGTTGCGAGAATCCGTTGCCCAGGATGGATACTATAAAGAGGCCTCTACCGCAAAAGAATTTTATGAACAGCTGACAAATGAAATACAGACAGCTGTTAACGAAGGAAAATTGAAAACATCAAATGGTAGTGCAAAATTGCGCAAATCTGTAACTCCACCTATAAAAATGGAATATGTGCCTGATGTGCTTGCAGAAACATTGGCTGGATTCAAAACAGTTGTGTTTTTTCAACAATGCACACCTTATGCCGAAAAGGCGGTAGGTTACCCTGAAGAAATAGCAGAAGTTGAACAGTTTATTCATCAGCAAGGGGATACTGGATATGTGCCAGGGACAGATATTTCGTATATGTCTCCAGTCAGAAAAGCGATGCACATTGTTCTCGAAATTTTTGTAGTTATCTACAAAGTTTGTATCCCTGTCATGTTTGTTATCTCCCTTTTGTGGCAGATTAAAAAACTGCGCTCAGATATTTTTGCAAGGAAATATGACAGCGAATCAATGCTGAACATTATACTTCTGGGTTTTTTGGGTATGGCATTGTTGCGATGTGCGATGATAGCCTTTGTGGAAGTGGCTTCTTTCAATATCGGCACATATGTAATGTACCTTTCCACAGTTCATCCGCTGATAATACTTTACAGTTTTATCGGCTTTGACAAAAGTTTCGAATATTGATGAAGCACATAAAATAAACTTATACAGTAAATAAAAATTCCCATATATGGAGGAATTTATGATTAAATACATAGGAAATTCAGCGTCCGGCGGTCTGGCTGTCGGCAAAATAAAGGTTATAAACCGCAGAATCACCGGTTTCAAACGTGTTGTGCTCGCCACACACCGTGAAAAAGCCCTCTTTGAGGCTGCAATTATTCTGGCCAAAGACGAACTGCGCCGGCTTATGCAGACGGGTGAAAAACGGCAGAAAGACATACTGAACTTCCAGCTGGTAATGTTGGACGACATCGGTCTGAAAGAGATGATAGAAAGCAACATCAACGCAGGCAGCGGCGCTGCAAAGAGTGTTGAAATTGCAATGGAAGAATACTGCAACCAGCTGAAAAGCATAGCTGATGGTTATCTTTCAGAAAGAACAAGCGACATACGTGACGTATTGGGCAGAGTGGTGGATATTCTGGACGGTCACAGCAGAGAAAGATTTGTTCTCACAGAACCATCTGTAATTGTGGCGGACGAAATATTGCCAAGTGACCTCGCTTCCATCGACAGACAATTTGCCCTGGGCTTTATCACTGTTGGCGGCAGTTACCAGAGCCACGCCAACATCATAGCCCGCACAATGGGTATACCATCTGTGTGTGGGATGGACAGCGAAATTCTGAACCCTCTCAACAATGGCCGCACAGTGTGCCTGGAGGGTTATTCAGGCGAGGTGTACATCAGCCCTAACGAGGGCACGATTGCGCTGTTTACCCACCGCATGAAGCAGGAAGAACGTGCCAGGGTTTCAATGATGGCGCTGAAAGAAAAAGAAATCGTTATGCCTTGCGGTGATAAACTTGAAATATGGGCAAACTGCAACGACCCTAAAGATATAACACTTGCCATAAACAATGGCGCCCAGGGTATCGGCCTTGTGCGCAGCGAAATTCTGTTTATGAAAAGCGATCGCCCTACATTTGAAAGCCAGCTGGAATTTTACAGCCGGTGCATAAACGCAGCAGGGGGTAAACCGGTTACAATCCGTACTTTTGATATCGGTGCAGATAAACCGGTGGGGGATATCAGTCTTGAAAAAGAGCCTAACCCGGCCCTTGGCATGAGGGGTATCCGCCTTATACACAAACACCGCCAGCTTTTTGCCACCCAGGCCCAAGCCCTGTATATTGCGGCTGACAGATGTGGCCCTATCAATGTAATGCTTCCTATGGTCACTGTAGAAAAAGATGTGACAGACTATATGGAAATGGCCAGAGAAATAAAAGAAGAACTGCTGTCCACAGGCCAGATTTCTGAAGATAAAATCACCTGGGGTCTTATGATTGAAACACCATCTGCCGCACTTATAAGCGACAGACTGGCGAAGATGGTCAGCTTCTTCTCCATCGGTACCAACGATCTTACACAGTATACCCTTGCAGCTGACCGCGTAAATGTGGAAACAGCCGCTTATTATGATCCGCTCCATCCGTCTGTGATGAAACTTATAGAAATTACAGTAAACAACGCACTGAAAGAAGGTGTAAAGGTTTCTGTATGTGGCGAATCTGCGGCAGATGCAACCTGCGCCAAAGCTTATGCGGCATTGGGCGTGCGCTGTCTGTCTATGGCACAGAATGCAATGATTCCGGTAAAACAGCATCTGCTGGAAGAGTATAGATAATGCCCAGGCGCATAAACTGTATATTTTGCTGTTAAATTTTTATAACAGTTGTGTATTTATAATGAAAATACAAAAAACAGTAGAAAAATATTACAGAAAATGTTATATTAAAGATAGAAAATACAGATTTATATTACATATAGCATCTGTCCGAAGGAGGTCTATTTTATGAAACTTATTTTAGCTATCATCAATAAAGAAGATTCCACAGTTGTTTCTCAGGCTCTTACAAAGTCAAAATACTCAGTTACAAAACTGGCTACAACAGGCGGCTTCCTTATGTCCAGCAACGTTACACTTATCATCGGTACAGAAGATGAAAAAGTTGATGATGTTATCAGAATCATTGGCGAACATTCACAGAAACGTACAGAAATCGTACCATCCACAGTTATGTACGGTATAGGTGTTTCCACATCCATCCCTCTGGAAGTAACAGTTGGCGGTGCTACAATTTTTGTACTGCCAGTTGACAGATTTGAAAAAGTATAATGCTGTTAAACTCGTTTACAGGTAACAGAAATATTAAGGAAAGCCTCCTTGGTGCTTTGGCATCAGGGCGGCTTTCTCACGGTTTGTTGCTCTGTGGTGAAAAAGGTATGGGCGTCAACGAATTCGCCTGGCTGCTGGCTGCTGATATTATTGGCGCAGATGATGTGCAGTCACTTAAAGACGGTAAAAATCCTCTTGTCCAGTCTGTAAAGGGCGAAGGTGCCAGCGGACTGATTCGTGTTGACAGAATACGTCAGCTGAACGAAAATGTCAGTTATTCTTCCATCAGCGGCGAAAAAAGGGTTGTGATAATCCACAACTGTGAAAATTTCAACGCCAACTCTGCCAATGCCCTGCTGAAAAATCTGGAAGAACCAAAAAACGACACAACCTATATACTCACCACAAATAACCCACGGGCTATTATGGCCACCATACGCTCCCGTTGTGGAGTGTACACACTGTCGGCACCTTCCAAAGAGGAAGTGGCGGCATATTTCCTGCGCAAAAAAGCAGATATGTCAGCAGTAAATAGCCTGATGGATATTTATGGCGAAAATATCGGTAAAATAGAAAATGCCCTTAACAGCGAAAAGCGTTATGGCATACTGCAGAACGCAGTTGCAGTGTTCAATATGATAAGGGCAAAGGATACCTACGGCATAGCAAAATCCTGCTATGTATATGTAAAGGCAAAGGATGATTTCCGCCTTTTCCTTGACGATTTAAGAGATATATGTCACAGAAATCTGTCAGACAGTTCTGTAAAAGCTATAGAGGTTATCCACAGATACAGAGGTCTTATGGAAACAAACGTAAACCTCAACCTTGCACTGGAAAATTTTGCCGTGGAAATAAGCAGATAACAGTTTGCATTTTTCACGCGGATTATATAAAATATATAGACAGACCTACAGTCTGTAAATTTAAAACTGAAAGGATATGCCAAAAGGCATTTTAAAATATATGATAAAAGTTATCGGTGTCCGCTTTAAAGATGGCGGTAAAATATACTTTTTTGACCCTGCAGATATAGAAATCAACAAAGGTGACTATGTTATCGTTGATACTGCACGCGGTCTGGAATGTGGCCTTGTTGTTCAGGGCATACACACAGAGAGCGAAGACAAAATCGTAAAACCTCTCAAGGCTGTTTCCCGCATCGCCACAGAATCTGACATTGAAAAAATGAACCAGAACCGCCGTGACGAAAAAAAGGCATTTGAAATCTGCCTTGAAAAAATAGAAAAACACAAGCTGGATATGAAGCTGATTGATGTGGAATATACATTTGACCGCAGCAAAGCCCTGTTTTATTTCACAGCAGATGGCCGTGTGGACTTCCGCGAACTGGTAAAGGAACTGGCGGCTATCTTCCGCACAAGAATTGAACTGCGCCAGATCGGCGTAAGGGACGAAAGCAAAATGATGGGCGGTATCGGCGTATGTGGCCAGCCATTCTGCTGTTCCAGATTCTTGTCAGACTTTACACCTGTTTCCATCAAAATGGCCAAGGAACAGGGACTGTCACTTAACCCTACCAAAATCAGCGGCAGCTGTGGTAGACTGATGTGCTGTCTGTCCTACGAACAGAATGTGTATGAATACCTTAACAGCATCACACCTGGTGTAGGCAGCTATGTGCGCACAGATGACGGCACAGGCACAGTTGTGGAAGTTTCTCTGCTGGCTGGCAAACTTAAAGTTCGCCTGGACAGAAACAAAGACGGCGTGCCAAAAGAATATTCTGTTGACAATATTTCTGTTATCCGCCGTGCAGGCAGACAGAACACAGACCGCGCTACAGAAAAAGAACTTCGCGACCTGGAAGACTGATTTTCCACAAAGGTGAAATTTTAAAAAACACTTGCACAAAAACAGTTATTGTAGTAGACTGTTTTTAAGCAGATTAATCTGTTGTATTTCAGCTTATGCTGAAAAAATATATAGCTATGGCTAAAAATCAAACGGAGGTATTATCATGGCATACAAAATTACTGATGCTTGCATTATGTGTGGTGCATGTGCTGGCGAATGTCCAGTAGGCGCAATCTCTGAAGGTGACGGCAAATTCGTTATCGACGCAGACGCATGTCTCGAATGTGGTGCTTGCGAAGCAGCTTGCCCAACAGGCGCTATCGAAGCTGAATAATTAATATTCGTTTGGAATAACTTGCGGCCCTTTGGCCGCAGTTTTTCTTTTAACAATAAAAAACACTTATGGTCAGGCCATAAGTGTTTTTGTTTTGTATACAGACAACCACCAGCTAAGCAGGGGGAAAATGCTTTAGCTTCAAGCATTGAGCGAAGCGAAATGTCATTCCGGGTGACGGAGTCGACCGCTGCCAGTGGCGGATGAAGGGAGACGGAGGAAGGGAAAGTTACGAGCGGACAAGAGGGGCTTCAGCCCGTCGCAGTACGCGACGATAACTTTTCAGGGAATTTACCGAGGAATCTTTGCAATTAAAGAAACATAAAAATAATTGCTCTACAGAAAGCTGTAGAGCAAAGATTCTTCGACTCGTTACACTCGCTCAGAATGACATATTACCACTTTAGTGGTTGTAGTGCGTGTAATGCAACAGAC
>JAFZGF010000056.1 GCA_017555565.1 Oscillospiraceae bacterium | reverse complement strand
TTCAGGTCGCGTGGATAATAGAAGCGCTGACCCGCCATGCAGGAGTGGGCCCCAGGGCCGATGCCAAGGTAATCTTCCAGCTTCCAGTAAATTGTGTTGTGGCGGCTGTGATAGCCCGACAGGCAGAAATTTGAAATTTCGTACTGGCTGTAGCCGTAATCCGCCAGTCTTTTGCAGGTGGCAAGATAGTAGTCGGCCATCTGTTCTTCATCTGCAAGATTTTTCGGAGTATCGTAATAGAATGGGGTGCCTTCCTCAATTTTCAGCATATAGGCGGAAATATGTGTCGCCCCTGCCTCTTTGAGAAAATCGATAGTGGCAAACATCTCGTCATAACTGTAGTTGTCCAGCCCTATCATAAGGTCGCCGCTGATGTTTTCAAAGCCTGCGGCCTTTGCATTTTTAAAGGCAAGGGCAGCTTTGTCAGCATCGTGAATCCTGCCCAGAGTCTGCAGGGAAGAATTGTAAACAGTCTGCACACCAATGGACAGTCTGTTTACCCCGGCAGAGCGGAAACCTGCCAGCTTTTCATAGGAAAGAGTATCAGGATTGGCTTCCAGGGTTATTTCAGCCCCTGGAACAATATCCAGCCAGGAGAGTATTTCGCTTACCTGCTGTGGTGACAGCAGGCTTGGGGTGCCACCGCCAAAATATACTGTGGCGCAGGCAAAAGGCTGATGCGCGGTTATTTCTCTTTTAAGTGCGGCAATATATTCTGCAGGCACGCTGTCAGCGCCGCCCACAGAGTAAAAATCGCAGTAATTGCATTTTTTTCTGCAAAATGGAATGTGAATATACAAACCGATAGTCATAAATCACCTTTTAAACTAATTGAAATACCAGCTGTTCAGCAGTTCCAGACTGTCTGCATAGGCGGCAGTGGTTGGGAAACCGCTGATAACCGGGAAGAACACCACAAACAGCACAAGGACTGTAAGAGGGTAAACCCATATATACTTTTTGCCTTTTTCAGTTTTCAGAAGGTCACGCACCACATAGCCAATGGCAAGTATGCCGAAGACTGTTGCAGGGAAGTAATGGTAGATAAAGGCCAGTCTTGTAACTGCAATCCAAGGCAGGAAGGAGGCCAGATAGCCAGCCAGCACAGGAACGGAACAACCGTCCTTTGCTCTGATGCTTTTTACCGTCATATACACCAGGGCAGGCACCATAGGCAGCCATACCGCAGGGTTGCCAAAGGCAGAAATACTGCTGACCATATTGCCCCAGCGGGTTACTGAATACCAGATAGGCTTGATTATAACCGGCCAGGTGTACCAAGGGGATGAGAAGAAGTGTTCGGCCACCAGCTGTGAGTGATAGCTGAACATATGGATCTGTTTGTTTATAAATGCGGTAAATGTCTGTTTCGCCCCCTCTGTGTAAAGAACCGGGCCAAAGGCTGCAAAATACACCACACAAGGCAACAGCACAAAGCAGACCACACACCACATACAGATATAAACCGCCTTTTTGATGCCGTCTGTATGGGTTTTATCCGCTGAATAGGCTTTGTATTTCTGCCACAGCGTGATGAAGAAATACACAGCCAGCCCCACCGCGCTGTAGGCGCCATTCCATTTGGTTGCCACGGCACAGCCCATAAACAGACCCGACATAAACAGGCAGAACATACTGCCGCCGCGGTTTGCACCCATAGGGATTTTTGCCCAGCGTATCATAAACAGGAACATCAGCATTACAAACAGCACCACATAGCTGTCTACAGTGGCGATTCTTGTCTGTGTGTAGTGCATAAAGTCAAAGGCAAAGACAAAGGCTGTGATAAGGGCCACCTTTTCATCACCGAAAAGTTCCTTTGCCATCAGATACATAAGCAACACCATTGCCACGCCCCGCAATGCCCCCATGCAGCGCCAGCCAAATGGGGTCATACCAAAGAGAGCAATGCCGATGGAAATGATTGTCTTGCCCAACGGCGGGTGGGTGTTTTCGTATATTGTATAGCTGTTCAGCTGTTCATAAGCTGTACGGCCGTGATAGATTTCATCAAAATACATCGACCAAAAATAGTCGTCTTCAGTGGACGGAATCAGATGGCTTTCGTCCAGAGCATTGTAAGGAGAATACTGACCGGATACATTGTCTGCCCAGGATTCAATTTCACCGCGAATTATGTTGTTTTCGTTGTCTATAAACACAATTTCGCTGAGGACCTGGTTTGCATCCTTGGCGCGTATCATTACCCCGTCCGCCTTAAAGCCAGTGTCTACTTTTTCCCAGGTGAATACATAGTCGTGATGCAGGTTGGCCATATTTTCCCACAGGCCGCTGTCATTCAGTGCCAGAATTTCAAATTCACAGCCTTTTTTGATGCGGGTATCGCCCTCTGGGTAGTACTGGTTACCCATACCGGAGAAAGACCATATACGGCTGACATACGCCGGCTGTTCAAAGCGGTAGACAAACCATTCCCCTGCCTTGCCGCTCTGGTAAAAGCTTTGTGGCGCTGTGTTTGCACCCAGACGGAAAAAGGCAACAAAGGCATATACCGCACACAGAATGCCGATGGCGGCATATTTTTTCACCTTTTCGCTTAAAACAATCCGTTTATCCTTTGCCGCAGGGATATACTGCATATACACAGCGCCCACGGCGGTGGCTATTGCCAGCAGACTGACAAAGCTGTAAACAGGTTTTGTTATTTCCACCCCGTTGTACTGGCTGACAAAGCTGGCAACCACATTGAAGTAATTGGCAGCAGCCGCAGACAGAAACAGACCAAGGTAGCCTTTGTTTTTTGTACAGATATAGGAAATAAGGGCCAGGATAATTGCAGGATGCATATATCTTTCGTGCATCATAGTGCAGAAAGAGAAGAAAACAGTTATAAATACCAGCGCTGTGGTGAAAATTTTTGATTTATCCCTGCGGTTGAACCAAGACCAGCCACAGAAAATAAGGCAACCAAGAATCACTATCAGATTGATTGACGTCGCGCCCGGCACACTGTCAAAACCTCTCCAGTTCAGGCCCATCAGCATATACAGATTATAGCCGTTTACAGTGAAATATCTGTAGCCGTTGAAAGTGTTTCTGTAAAGATTAACAAGCCACATTGGACTTAAACTCTGTGAAAAAGGCAGGGCCAACAGCCACATACAGCCCAGGCCTGTGCCCACAGCCCTGAAAAACACCCTGATGTCTTTTTTGCTGATAACCCAGAATAACAGTACCGGGCCAAACAGCAGGGCCTGAGGTTTTGTAATAAGGGCAAAGGCATAAACCACAGCAGCCTTTACCTCGTCGTCTTCATATATAAAATACAGCGCCAGCACCATCAGCAGGGTGTACCAGCTGTCTATCTGCCCCCATACACTACTGTTGTAAACCAGGGCAGGGCAGAATACATAGCAGACGGCAAGTAAAAGGGATTTTTCTTTATGGCCCATTTTCTCTGCCATTTTATAAATCAGCACCGTGCCCGCCAGGTCGGCCAGGATAGGTGGCAGTTTGATAATGAAGGTGTACACCACGCTGTGGAAATCCAGACCGAAAACGCCCTGGATAATGTTGGTCAGCCACAGCACATACATATACCCCGGCGGATAGTCCAGAAACATTCCGCTGTGGTACATACCATTCAGACCATAATAGGCGGTGGCATCTGCCCAGGATTTGAAACATTCCACATCATACCAGAACGCCACATTCTGCAGGCCGAAATACCGGCGGATACAGAATGCCCCCAGCAGAACAGCACCCAGCGCCCACTTTGGAGGCTGTGTGTGATTTTCCTGCCGTATTTTGCGGTCAGCATATACAAAACCTGCACAACATACGCAGGTATAAAGTAAAAAAACGATAAAATAAGATGTCATATAAATCCTTTTGTAAATATTTTCAGCCTTTTGCAAGGCTGTTTTGAGATGATATACCGATTATATCACATATATTCATTATTATAAAGCAAAGCAATTGATTTTCCCTTGAAATATTGGTAAAATATAAGATGGATTATTATTACCCGAGGTTATTATGAGTTTTAATTCTATAAACTATCTTATATTTCTGCCGCTGGTATGTATGGGCTATTTCGCAATACCGAAAAAAGGCCGCAACATCTACCTGCTGGCAGTCAGCTATTATTTTTACTGGTGCAACGAAGCAAGGTTTTTCCTGCTGCTGCCTTTTCTGACAGCCGCCACATTTTTTGCCGGCAAAGCCATTGACAAGGCAGAGGGCAAAAACAGAAAAGCATATTTCCTTGCAGGCATCGGTCTGAATCTGGGTATACTGGTATTTTTCAAATACAACAGATTCTTTCTGAACACAATAATGGACATTACCGGGGCACAGATTGACCTGTCCTGGTGGCTGTTGCCAATGGGCATATCCTTCTTTGTGTTTATGGCTGTGTCCTATCTGGCAGACATTATGCTGAACAAGTACCACGCCGAAGAAAATTTTGTAAAATTTGCAGTATACATCACATTCTTCCCGCACATCCTTATGGGGCCTATCGACAGGGCAAACAAGTTCCTGCCACAGCTGGACAAAGACCACTCTTTTGACTATGTAAGAGTGAGAAGCGCCCTGCAGCTGATGGCCATAGGCTTCTTCAAAAAAATTGCAGTAGCCGACGTAATGGCTATGTTTATCAACCAGGTACATTCTGACCTTAACAGCTACACAGGCCTTATGCTGATTTTTACAGCATATATGTACTCTTTCCAGCTGTACGCTGACTTTTCCGGCTACAGCGATATCGCCCGTGCCAGCGCAATGATTATGGATATCGACATACGGGAAAACTTCAAAGTGCCATACCTTGCCACAAACTTTTCACAGTTCTGGAACAAATGGCATATCTCTCTGTCTTCCTGGTTCCAGGATTACATATTCACACCTTTTGTATGGTTCAACCCTATGAAAAAACTGCCGCTTATGGGCAAAAAGTTTGAAAAACCACCGGTGCTGGTGGCAATTGCCCTGGTTTTCCTGGCCAGCGGTGTGTGGCACGGCAACACCTGGAACTTTGTTATCTGGGGCGGCTGTCACGCAGTGTACCGCATAGGTGAAGAACTGCTGAAACGCTACCACGGCAAACCTGCCAAAAACCCACCTGCCCACATCTTCTGGGGCAAGGTATGCGGCGTGTTCACCCTGGTTACATTCAGCCAGATTTTCTTCCGTGCAAAAGACCTGCCAAGCGCCTGGTATTATCTGACACATCTTTTCAGCGACCTGTCACTGTCCACTTTTGGTCAGGGCATATACAACAGCGTAAAATACGGCTTTGACGCCACACCTCTGCTGATTTATGCATACATCGCTTTCAACATCATCGGTCTGGCCGTGCTTATTGGTATGGATCTGTACCGTCACTTCAAGCTGAAAGGCAAATGCCTGACAAAAGGCATTGATACAATGCCAAAAGCAGCAAGATGGCTGTGCTACTATTTCCTTATTGCAATGATTATGGCCGGCTTTATCATCAACAACGGCGGCTACGGCGCATCAGCCAGCTTTATTTACAATAATTTCTGATAACATAAGGAAAAAAGCCATTTAAGGTTGTTTTTTGCACTTTTTATGTTATAATAGATTGGTATATTAAGATTTTGATTCCATCCGGAGGACAATATGTTTGAATTTATAGCTAACAATATATATATTTTTTGGATTCTGGTACTGTTATTCGGCTATCTGTACTTTGTAGGCGGCGATGACATTATCTTCTTCAGAAAGAAAAAATATGACATTGACCCTAAAGCAAATGAAAAACTGGCTGATGCACTGAAAAAATTTGTGCGCTCCAGAGACTTTGACGTTATGGGCCCTGCAACAGTTGAGTTTGAAGGCCAGACAGTTTCCTTTGACTCCCTGCTGCTTACATACGCAGGCTCTGTAGCTTTAAAAGTTCAGCCAGAAATCGGCGAAATTTACTCTGAACTTTCCACAGACGAATGGACAGTGATTCACAACGGTCAGCGCGGTAAAATGGCTAACCCTCTGAAATCTATGGACAACTGGGAAAAAGTGCTGAGAGAAATCTACCGCAAAGAGGGCGTAAAAGCAGGCGACACACAGAGACTGGTTGTTTTCACAAACAACAACTGTAACCTGGTTGCCAGCCGCCACACACCAGCATGCCACGTAGTGGACCTGGAAAGAAAACTGGGTGAAATGAAAGCTGCAACAGACAACAGCGCAAACGTACAGGCAATGAAAGCCGCTATCGAAAAATATATCAAAAAATAATATGCACTCAGAAACTCCGGTGAAAACCGGAGTTTTGTTTTTTTACAGCCTTCGTTGTATGCCTATATACAGGCCGCACCAAGACATCAGCCACACCATAAAATTAGCACTCTCCCCCTGGAAGAGTGCTGTTTTTTATACTCTGCTAATTATTCCGGTGGCAGAATTTATAATATTAATCAGTATAAATAATGCAAAATAACACAGAATATATATGAAATAATCTGTTTTTAGGCTGTTTTATGAAGAAATTGTGAATATTCAGCCAGGGTGTTGACAAATTTAAAAAAAGGATTATAATATAATTAGCAATCAACAAGTGAGAGTGCTAAAAGCTGAAAGGACTGATAGAATGGATATAAACCACAGACACAAGCTTATACTTGATGCCATCGTTTCAATGTACATCGCAAACGGCGAGCCAATCGCCTCCCAGGCCTTGCAGGATGCACTGGACATAACAGTATCCAGCGCCACACTCCGCAACGAAATGGCAAGGCTGACAAAGCTGGGCTATTTAAACCAGCCACACGTTTCTGCCGGCAGGGTGCCAACCAACAAGGCGTACCGCTATTACGTTGACAACATCGACCGCGATGTACAGATTGCCTCACAGGACAAAGAAAATATACGACAGCATTTTGATATGCTGGACGGCGACAGCCAGAGATTTCTCTCCGGTGCCGCAAAGCTGTTCAGCGATATACTGGGTTACACAGTAGTTATCTCACCGCCTGCTGACACAGAGCTGCAGTTTGTAAACTTTACAGCGCTGAAAACAGGCCGCTACAGCGTGGTGCTGGTTGCCACAACCAGCCGTGGCGAAGTTTTCACAAGGGTTGTCCGCCTTTGCTGTGAAATCACCGCTGCCCAGCTGGCACAGCTGAATCAGCTGTTGAATATGCGCCTGTGCTTCACCTGCTATGCAGACGTGGATATGGTTTATGTAAAAACCCTGGTAAACGAGCTGGAAAAAGAGAACCCAGCCTTTGCACAGTTTATCTCCGGCGCAGTCGCCCTGATGGCAGATGCCAACAACAAGGCTGTTCACGTTTACGGCCAGGAGAAACTGCTGGATACAAACCATTTCGAGCACAACATCGGCGATGTGCTGAAACTGCTGGCAGACACCGAAACACTTAAGCAGATAATCACACCGAAGTATGACGGAGTTTCCGTGGTGTTCGGCGATGAATTACCAATAAAAAACATAGAAAACGCCTGTTTTATCTCCACCAGATATTACGCCGGCAGTGCCATCAGCGGCACACTGGCAGTTATCTGTCCACAGACAGTAGATTATCAGAGACTGTTCCTGGCGATGGAGTATTTCGCAGAATTACTGACACAGTCAATCACAGGCACTGAAAGGAAATAACCCATGGACAACAAAGAAAAACTGGAAAACCAGGACGTGCCACAGCAGGAAACTGTGGAAGAGAAAATCGATGTGGTAAAAGGCATTGAAACGCTGGAAACCGCACTGATTGAAAGCGAAAAGAAACTGGAAGCAGCCACAAAGGAACTGGAAGACACAAAAAACACTTTCCAGCGCACACTGGCTGAATATGACAACTACCGCAAACGCACAACAAAGGAAAAGGCGGACAACTACAACGCCGGCAGAACTGACGCAGTAAAGGCTATCCTGCCTATGCTGGACACGCTGGAAATGGCTCTGGCCGCTCCTTGCAGTGATGAAAACTATAAAAAAGGCATCGAACTGACATACACAACAGCTATGAACAGTCTGAAGAATATGGGTGTGGAACAGATCGACGCACTTAATCAGCCATTCGACCCTAACTTCCACAATGCAGTAATGCAGCAGGAAACAGAGGGCGTGGAACCAGGCATTGTGGTGAATGTGTTCCAGAAAGGCTACAAAATGGGTGATAAAATCATCCGCGAAGCCACAGTAGTGGTAAGCTGCTGAATGAAAAAGCCGGATGATGTCATTCCGAGCAAAGCGAAGGATCTCATCACCACAAGCTGACAATCTTAAATTTGTTTATAAAATATCTATATACACTTTTCTTTTATCAAAGGAGATTATGAATTATGAGTAAAATTATCGGTATTGACCTTGGTACAACAAACTCTTGCGTTGCTGTTATGGAAGGCGGCGAACCTGTTGTTATCGCTAACCCAGAAGGTATGAGAACTACACCATCTGTTGTAGGTTTCTCCAAAAACGGCGAAAGACTTATCGGTCAGGTTGCAAAACGCCAGGCTATCACAAACCCAGAAGGTACAGTAGCATCCATCAAAAGAGAAATGGGTTCTGACTACAAAGTATCTATCGACGGCAAAGCATACACACCACAGGAAATTTCTGCTATGATCCTTGCTAAACTGAAAGCAGACGCAGAAGCATACCTGGGCGAAAAAGTAACAGAAGCTGTTATCACAGTTCCAGCTTACTTCAACGACGCACAGCGTCAGGCTACAAAAGATGCAGGCGCTATCGCTGGTCTGAATGTTAAACGTATCATCAACGAACCTACAGCTGCTGCCCTGGCATACGGCGTAGACAAAGAACAGGACCAGAAAATCATGGTTTACGACCTTGGTGGCGGTACATTCGACGTTTCCATCATCGAAATGGGCGACGGTGTTCAGGAAGTTCTGGCTACAGCAGGTAACAACAGACTGGGCGGTGACGACTTTGACAACCGCATCATCAACTGGATGGCTGACGAATTCAGAAGAGACACAGGCATCGACCTGCGCAACGACAAAATGGCTGCACAGCGTCTGAAAGAAGCTGCTGAAAAAGCAAAAATCGAACTGTCCGGCGTAATGCAGACATCCATCAACCTGCCATTTATCACAGTTGATGCAACAGGTCCAAAACACCTGGATATGACTCTGACAAGAGCTAAATTTGACGAACTGACACACGACCTGGTTGAAGCAACAATGGGCCCTGTACGTCAGGCACTGGCAGACTCCGGTCTGGCACCAAGCGATCTGAACAAAGTTCTGCTGGTTGGCGGTTCCACAAGAATTCCAGCTGTTCAGGAAGCAGTTAAAAAATATCTGGGCAAAGAACCATTCAAAGGCATCAACCCTGACGAATGTGTTGCTCTGGGTGCTGCTATCCAGGGTGGCGTTCTCGGCGGCGACGTAAAAGGCATCCTGCTGCTGGACGTAACTCCACTGTCACTGGGTATTGAAACATACGGCGGTGTATTTACAAAAATCATCGAAAGAAACACAACTATCCCAACTAAAAAGAGCCAGATTTTCTCTACAGCTACAGACAACCAGCCATCAGTACAGGTAAATGTTCTGCAGGGTGAAAGAGAAATGGCTGCAAACAACAAATCTCTGGGTATCTTCAACCTGGACGGCATTGCTCCAGCACCAAGAGGCATTCCACAGATCGAAGTAACATTTGACATCGACGCAAACGGTATCGTTTCTGTATCTGCAAAAGACCTGGGCACAGGCAAAGAACAGCAGATCACAATCACAGCTTCTTCCAACATGAGCAAAGAAGACATCGAAAAAGCTGTAAGAGAAGCTGAACAGTATGCTGAAGAAGATAAAAAACGCAAAGAAGAAGTAGAAACAAGAAACCAGGCAGACAGCCTTGTTTACCAGACAGACAAAGTTCTGAAAGACCTGGAAGGCAAAGTAGCCGAAGAAAAAATCAGCGCTATCAAAGCTAAACAGGAAGAACTGAGAACTGCTCTTCAGGGTGGCGCAAAAACAGAAATCGAAGCTAAAATGACAGCTCTGGAATCTGCACTCCACGATGCAACACAGGAAATGTACGCACAGGCTCAGCAGCAGGCACAGCAGACAGCTGACAACGGCGGCCAGCAGTACAATGCAGGTGGCACACAGGGCGGCGACAATGTTTACGACGCTGACTTCAAAGACGTTGACTAATTAAAAGCTATAAGATATAATCAAAACTCTGTAAGGCGGATTTTATATCCGCCTTGCGGTTGTGAATAATATACTGCCTGTTATGGCAGGGTGCTTTAACAGGCACCGGTGGTTATTACACAAACAATCCATTTTTAATGAGGACTTAAACAGTGGCAGAAAAAAGAGATTATTACGAAGTCCTGGGCATTAACAAAGGTGCTTCGGACGCTGAAATAAAATCTGCATATCGCAAGATGGCCAAAAAATATCACCCAGACCTTAACCCAGGTGATGCTGAAGCAGAAAAAAGCTTCAAAGAAGTAAGTGAAGCTTATGAAGTGCTGTCTGACGCTGACAAAAAACAGCGCTATGACGCATACGGTCACGCAGGTGTAGACCCTAACTTCGGCGCAGGTGGCGGTGCAGGCTGGGGCGGCTACTCCGGCGGCTTCGGTGGCGCAGGTGTGGACCTGAACGATATTTTTGAAAGCTTTTTCGGCGGCGGTTTCGGCGGTGGCAGCAGCGCACGCCGCGCTGACCCTAACGCACCACGCCGTGGCGGCGATATTCACATAGGCCTGACAATCTCCTTTATGGAGGCTGTACACGGCTGCACAAAAACAGTTACTTATACACGCAGTGAAAACTGTCCGGAATGTGGCGGCAGTGGCGCCAAAAAAGGCACCAGCGCACAGACCTGTTCACACTGTCAGGGTTCCGGCTACATTATGGAACAGCAGCGCACACCTTTTGGCGTAATGCAGAACAGAAGAGTGTGTCCACACTGTCAGGGCAAAGGCAAAACAATCTCTGACCCTTGCCATAAATGTAAAGGTTCCGGTCAGGTACAGGTTACAGTCAAGAAAGAAGTCAACATCCCGGCAGGTATTGACGATGAACAGAGCCTGGCTCTGCGCGGTCAGGGCAACGCAGGTGCAAACGGCGGTGCATGGGGCGATACAATCGTTATCGTATCTGTAAAACCAGACCCAATTCTCACAAGAAACGGCTATGATGTATATGTAACAGTGCCTATCACCTATTCCCAGGCTGTTCTGGGCGCAGAAATTGTGGTACCAACCGTTGACGGCAAGGTGCAGTACAATATTCCGGAAGGCACACAGTCCGGCACAAGATTCCGCCTGCGCGGTAAAGGTATAAAATACCTTAACGGCAGAGGCAGAGGCGACCAGTATGTAACTGTAAACGTTGAAATTCCAAAGAAAATCACACGTGAACAGCGCAAAGCCCTGGAAGCATTTGATGCAACTCTCAAGGACGACAACTACGAACAGCGCAAAGGTTTTTTCAAAACGCTGAAAGACCTGTTTGACAACGACAAAGACAAAAAATAAAACAAAGCAGACCGAGGATAAGCCTTAGGTCTGCTTTTGTTTGGCGAAATTAATATGGACAAAGGGCGGCAAAAAAAAGGCAGGTTGCCCTGCCTTTTACTCTATATTTCATTCTTCTGATGGCAACTGAATATGTCCCCGGTATTCGTAATACATTCCCTTGTCAGCCAGATACAGACGGATGACAATGTTTTCGTTTATAAAAGAATATCTTTCATAAACTGCATCCCATATATCATTCAGTTTCATTGGGTCTATCTGCCTTTCCTCTGTCAGCAGTTCTGCATACAGCTGCCAGTTTTCCAGCTCCTGGCGCAGGGAAGTGTGCACTGTCTGGCCTGCTATATCAGACAGGTCAGTATAGGCGGCCAGCTGTTCATCACTGCCTTTCAGCAAGTCACCCCGATAGATGTATGTGCCCACAAACAGTATATCTCCATTTTTTTCGGTGGTCTTTTTATACAGCTTTTCGCCGCTGTCAGTCAGCTGGTCAAAGGTGTATGTATCCCTTAAAGCCATACCGGCGGGGCTGAAAATTTCTACCACCAGGTCTTTTGTCAGATAGCTGTACTGCCAGTCTTCATATGGCAGCATATGGGCGGTGTGCACCTTGCCCAGCCAGAAAGTTTCATAGGCGTATTCCCTGGCCCTTTCTATCTGCCGGTGATCTGCTTCGCTATGGAAATAAAACTGCACCACAACGGCTTTTTTCTTTTCGTACAGTTTGTGGTCTGCCAGCTGTTCCAACTGCAGTTCGCTGGCCAGCAGGCTGTTTTCTGCAGATGTGGTGTCCTTATAGGCGCTGATGTCGGTGGCAGGAATTTCCAGCTCAGGTGGTCTGGTAAATCCATTATAAAATTCATACTCCCGCGGCAGTTCCCTGGCGCAGGCTGTCAGCATTATAAAAGCTATAATCAAGGCAAAAAATCTTTTCATAGCAAATCCCCCATAGATTCTGCCTTTATTTTAACACAATGCAAAGCCAAAAACAAATTGACTGTTGACAATTTTACTCTGCCCGTGGAAAATTATTACAGAACACATCTTAAAAGGATTTATGTATGAAAAAACAAAACAGAGTGCTTTTGAATTTTTTACTGCTGATGGGAACAGCGATTGCCCTTGGTATACTGGCAGGCCGTGTAACCGCCTTTGGCGGCCACAGCCTTTTTGAAATAGTCGGTATAATAATGAATAAAATCACCTTTGTATCTCCGATGTTTATAGTTTTTTCCGCGCTTATGGTGCTGGGGGCGTATTCAAGGGGTAAAAAGTCACCAGACAAGGCAGAAAAACTGCTGAACCTGGGTGTGATTACCGCAATTACAGCTTTTTCGGCGGTAATATCGGGATTTTGCGGTGTATACAGCACTGCGGACGCTGTAAAAGTGGCTGTGGCGGTTGTGCTTTTCTTTGCTGTTATGGCGGCGGCCGTCTTTACAGAAAGAAAATATATAAAATCAGAACTTTCCTGTTTTACAGACAAAAAGAGCTTTGTGACAGGCTTGCTTGTGCTGACGGGAATATCCGCAGTTTATCCTGTCGGCCCGCTGCCTGCAGTTGTGCTGGGCGGAGTGTGGCTGGCACAAACAAGAAAATAACATTAAAAAAAGAAGCACCAAAAGGTGCTTCTTTGCTTTGTATACAGACAACCACCAGCTATGCTGGTGGAAAATGCTTTAGCTTCAAGTATTGAGCGAAGCGAAATGTCATTCCGGGTGACGGAGTCGACCGCCGCCAGTGGCGGATGAAGGGAGACGGAGGAAGGGAAAGTCACGAGCGGACAAGAGGGGCTTCAGCCCGTCGCAGTACGCGACGATAACTTTTCAGGGCATTTACCCGAGGAATCTTTGTAATTGAAGAAAACAAAAATAAATGCTCTACAGAAAGCTGTAGAGCAAAGATTCTTCGACTCGTTACACTCGCTCAGAATGACATATTACCACTTTAGTGGTTGTAGTGCGTGTAATGCAACAGACAGACTTTCAGTGCCTCTTAAGAGGTGAGCAGGTAATATGCCCTTCTAGGGCTTGTGCATACCAACGGCTTAGCTGGTGGTTCTGATTATTCTGTGATTAAAGACGGCATAATATTCCGCTTGTGATATGGTGAACCCGGAATATATGGACTGTCCGGGCTGTAAACTGTGTGTTCGATAAGATAGTTAAGCCACTGTCTGTAGCCGTCCGGTGTCATATGGATGCCATCGGAGTTGATTTCTTCCCTTAAATATCCGTCCCGTCCTGCCGCTACATCATAAAGGCTGATAAGTGACAGATTTTTCTCTGTGCACATTTTTGCAATAAGCTGGTTTGCTTCCAGTATGCGCTCTTTGGAAAGTCGGCTTTCCTTGGCGGCGTAGTCCTTGGATGTAGGTGGAATAGTAGTGATATAAATGGTTGTATCCGGTGATACCGATCTGATTTTTTCCACCAGCTGATAGTAACTGGTTATAAATTCGCTTGGTTCCATAGCCATCAGGGCGTTTGTACCCAGAGTGATGTACATTTTGCCAGGCTGTCTGTCGGTGATGGTCTGCCACACGTCTACAACACCTGCATCCCCTGCATCTACCCTTGCACCAGGCTGCAGGAATGAACGCGGTGTCATACTGCGCTGTGTAAGATAGATGGTGTTTTTGCCTTTCAGCGACATCCATGCGGCGTAATCTTTAAAGCCGTCTGCCAGGGAGTCGCCCATAAAAATGGCATCATCAAAATATCCCACGTCTACACGGCCGTTGGCTGTGGCCTGAATATCCCGGATATCCGGTGTGTAAAGGGGCATTTCCAGAGCGGAGCGGTCAGGGCCGATGGAATAATTCACAGTCTGCTGAATATCCTCGGTCTGCTGAGTGTCCTGTGGCACATCCAGAAGAGGCTGTTTGTCTTCATCGCGGGAAAACATACGGATAACCCCGGTTATAACAAAGGAAACCACCAGAATAAACACAACTACAGTGGCATATAGCGCCATTCGTCTGGCTTTCTGCTGTTTTCTTCTTCTGGCGCGGTTGCGCGCCTGCTGATCCACATATTTTGCCATATAACCCCTCCTTCTCAGCGAATAATTTATTATATAATATCCCCGTGGTGTTTTCAAGGGGAGTAAACGACTATTCAAATAATTTTCACATTATTCAATATGTATTGTATATTATGGCTTTTGATGATAAAATAAAAACAATAAATTAATGGGAGAATTTTATGGAAAAAATTTATTTTGGAACTGACAAAAACGGAAATGAAATCTATAAATACACTATTTTTGATGAAAAAGGCAACAGCCTTTCTGTACTGAACTATGGTGCAACTATCCAGAGTCTTATTGTAACAGACAAAAACGGTGTGAAAAAGGACGTTGTACTGGGCTTTGACAATCTGCCACAGTACGAAGACAACACAGACAGAACCTATTTTGGTGCTGTTTGCGGCCGCGTAGGCAACAGAATTGCAAAAGGTGAATTCTATATCGAAGGCGAAAAATACACCCTGGCAATCAACAACGGCCCTAACTGCCTCCACGGCGGTATCGACGGCTTTGACAAAAAATTCTTCGACCTTACAGATGCTGAAGAAGATTATATGACATTCTCTACATTCAGCATGGACGGCGAAGAAGGCTTCCCTGGCAATCTGTCCCTCAGCGTAAAATACACATTCAAAAACGGTCTGCTGATGATTGAATATCTGGCTACAACAACAGCTACCTGCCCTGTAAGTCTTACAAACCACACATATTTCAACCTGGACGGCAAAGGCGATATTCTGGGCCACAAACTGCAGCTGAACAGCCGCTTCTATATGCCGGTTGACAATGACACCCTGGCCACAGGTATTCCTACCCTTGTTGACGGTACAGAATTCGACTTCAGGGAAGAAAAACTGCTGGGCCCTGCTGTAATGTCCTGGGCAGAAAAACAGCCAAGTGCAAAAGGCATCGACCATCATTTCTTCTGCGATGCCGCTTACAGCGAATACCGCAAATTCGGTACGCTGACAGCCAGCGACGACAGCCTGAAGATGGATATCTTTACAAACCAGTGCGGTTCACAGATTTACACAGGCAACTGGATTCCACAGATGCAGGCAAAAGACAGAGAAGTGTTCCCATACGCAGGTGTAGCGCTGGAAACACAGTTTGCTCCAAACAATCTCAACTTCTCACATCTGCCAAATATGCTGCTTAAACGCGGCCAGCAGTACTACCACAAAACAGGCTACAGATTCTATTATTAATATTAAAAAAGCACAGCATATGGGCAGTGCCCATATGCTGTGCTTTTTGTTTATTCATCTTTTATTCCTTCGCCATACTGTGCCAGTTCCGGCTGGTAAAGCGAATGATTTTCTTTTGGGGTTACACCGGTGGCGTAGATTTTCACCGTTTCGCTGTCATAGATTTTTTCGTATACAGAGGCCATCACGCTGTCATCCCCTGCCAGCTGTGTGGTGTAAACAAGATGTGTGATGCCTGTGTTTTCGCACAGATACTGCAGTTCTTCTTTTGTGGTATCTGCAGAGAACAGTTTTTCGTTTATCACTTTTCTCTGGTCCACCACATAGTACGGCACACCCATATTGGTCAGTGCATAGGCATAACCTTCCATATAGCTCTGACGGCCGCTGAATGCGGAATAAATATTGGAAATTCCGTCTTTTTTTATATTGTCGGCGTGGATTCTGTTTGTGGCGAAAAGAGCAGTTTCATCACTGTTTTCCCCTAAAAACTCCAGCGCCAGCTGGTCATCTGCATTTATGACTGTGTGATAAGGATATTTTTCAATAACGCCCATATTTCTGGCCAGGAATCTTGCCCCGGAGCCGATAAAGTTTATGTACATAAACACTGTTGTCATCACAGCACAAAGGCCAAGGATAACAGCAGGCAATGTAACCCATTTTTTATTCAGCAGGTCAATATTGTCCACAGCTATGATGTGCAGGAAAAACAGGGCGAGAAAGGCAAAATACACCTGGCTCATTGCATAGTGGTCAAACAGGTAATAGGCCGCAAAACCGCCAACTACCATACTGTTGGCCCACAGTCTTTTGCCGCCAAGGCGGAACAGATTCTTTATATCCCTTGGCAGACCAACCAGATACATAAACATCTGCAGGGGAGCGAACATAAACACATCCGCCATCAGTACAACAACAGCTATCAGATACCATTTCTGTCTGCTCACAGTATAATAAAGGTCACAGACCAGTGCTCCAAAAGTTGTTTTTCCGGATGTCACCCACATATTTATAGCCATACTTGTGTTGGCACCGGATGCAAAAAACAGGCTGTATACCACAAAGAATATAGCTGCCATTACAACTGCACCTGCCAGGCCTTTCCAGCCGGATTTTTTCTGCACAAACAGCCAGAGCACTGTTATGCATCCGCCCACAGCCACTATTGCGGCAACAGGGCCTTTGGCAAAAGACAGCATAAAGAATGCCGCCAGCCACAGACCGATGTCAATTAACGGCACATTAAATCCTTTTTTAATCAGCTGAACAAACATTGCCCCGAAGATGCACAGAAAAATTGTGGCGGTAGACTGGGCGTTTATATTGGTGATAATATGTTTTGCATTGTCGTTGTAGAACATACTGCGGCCGTTGAGGAAACAGCCCCACAGACTGCCACAGCCAAAGATAAACATTGAAAATGTAAAAAGCATTGCCTTTATCTCATCTTCAAACCATATACAGCCGAATTTGTACAGGCAGTAAACCACGCACACCAGCACCCATGGCTGCATATAAAAAGCCACAATATTGTAGGCGGAAATACCGCTGAGCCAGGCCACAGCCCCTGCAAAAAGTTCGGTAAGATAGTGATAATGCAGCTGCACACCGGAATATCTGATATCCTCAGGAATAAATCTGAGCCCAAATGAATTGGCATTGCCGATGTTCCACAGCATATCTGCAGACAGCAGGGTGTCACCCACATTGGCAGGCAGGGCCGCCTTGATTACTGTGGTGAATGTGTACAATACCAGCAGACCAAAAAACAGCAGTACCGGCAACCACTGAAAAGGTGACAGTTTTTCCGGCGGTGGTGTAAGCCAGCTGCGGCGGATAATCAATGCGATACACAAGCCGGCAAAAATTAAAGGTATAACTGCCAAAAGTATTTTCATCTGCAGGCGCATTGCCACACAGTAAACCCCGCAGAAAAAACCGCTACCCAGCAGAATATCCAGACCGAAGCTTATATTTTCAAATCTTTTATCTGCTGACAGCAACATATTCCAGCATTTGCCCGGCAGCCATATATATACAATCATAAGCAGGCCGAACACCATAATTTCGATTATACTGCCACCGCTGTAAACAGTAAGTGCAACATACAGCATCAAAGACAGCAGGCACAGGGCCTTTTTCAGTCCTGTGACACCATTATATAAAGTATTTACAAGAGAGTTCATTTGACAGCCTCCCGAAATTTACATATTATTGAATATAATATCTAATTATATCATAGCAAAAAGCAAAAATAAACTGCGTTTAAAGTGCTTTAGGAAGCGAAAAAAAATTTTTTAAAAAATTTTTAATTTTTTTCAAAAAAAGTGTTGACATTTGGATATACCTGTGGTATTATAATCAAGCAGTCGCGAGAAAGCGATAAGCTAAGAAATTAGCTGGTGTAGCTCAGCCGGTAGAGCAGCTGATTTGTAATCAGCAGGTCGGGGGTTCGAATCCGTCCACCAGCTCCAAATTGTGGGAGTGTTCCCGAGTGGCCAAAGGGGGCAGACTGTAAATCTGTTGTCAGTGACT
>JAFZGF010000055.1 GCA_017555565.1 Oscillospiraceae bacterium | reverse complement strand
TCACAATGACAAATTCCAGCAGGGAAACGGGCGAAGTTATCCAGCAGGGCAAACTGAATATCAAAAACGGAAAATTTACTGTAATAAAACAATAAAACTGTAATTTATACTGAAATTTCCAAAAAAATCTTGTGAAAATTTTAAAAAAATATAGAAAAATATTGTCGGATATAGTAGAATAAAATTTAATATAAAAAAGAGATAATATGTTTAGGAGTATATAAGTGAAATTTGATATCCAGAAAATAAAATCAACATTTCAAAGTTTCAATACATATCAGAAAATTGCAGGGGTAGTTCTTGCCCTTGCAATTCCTCTGTCCATTGGCCTTGGCATTTCGGCCATCGGCGCCAACAGCGGCACAGATGGTGGCAGTTTTTCACAGATGGTGTCATCCATCACATCTGTAGTCAAACCATCTTCTGTTATCAGTAGCAGCAGTCTGGCATCTTCATCAAAAAAGGCAGTAAAAGTTTCTCTCAAGCCATCATCTGTTGAAGAGGACCTTGAAGTTCAGGTCGTTGGCGAAAACGGCCAGATGATTGTAGGTCCAGAGTTTAAATTGATTGTAAAAGGCACTAAAAACGGCTACAACAAAACCTGGAAAGTAAACGACGGTTTTCTCCGCCTTACCAAACTGCCAAGCGGTGACTACACAGTTGCCATTGAAGAACTGGACGGATACATTATCCCAGAAGAACCTGTAAAAATCACAGTTGCAAAAAAGGTAGCGTACAAAGAAGTTGACGTTTCAGACAAAGTTGTTGACGAAAGTAAAATCGATGTTTCCAAAGAAGACGCTGCCTACGACGACCAGGTTACAGCACCTGCCAAAACACCGGAACCTATAAAAGATACAGTTGAATATGTGGCATCTTCCAAGAAGACAGAGAAAAAAGAAGTGGAGGTTGTAAAAGTAAAATACAAACCTGCACAGATACTGGAAGACAAAACAATGGTAAACAATGCCGGTGTATCCAGCGGACTTTATCCTGTTCTTGATGATGAGGGCTATCTCATCCGTGCTTATAAATACAAAGAGCCTGCAGCAGCAGCCCAGGTAAATATTATGCCTGCCCAGCTGCTTACATTCCACGCTTTCGCTCTGGAAAAAACAGTAGGCGAGGGCAGTAGCAGAGCAAATAGTGATATTATGGTGATTGATGACGAATCTGCTCCAGAGGGTACTACACCTGAAACACCGGCTGAGCCAACACCAACAGTTGAGCCAACACCAACAGTTGAGCCAACACCAACAGTTGAGCCGACACCAACAGTTGAACCATCACCAACAGTTGAGCCAACACCAACAGTTGAGCCAACACCAACAGTTGAACCATCACCAACAGTTGAGCCATCACCATCGGTTGAGCCAACACCAACAGTTGAACCATCACCATCGGTTGAACCATCGCCTTCGGTTGAGCCATCGCCTTCGGTTGAGCCATCACCGTCGGTTGAACCATCACCATCAGTTAAACCATCAGCAACACCATCTTCAAGCTCGTCATCTGGTTCATCATCAGCTGTTGAAAGAGAAAAAGATTATGTGGAAATTTTTGATGCAGAGGGTAATCCTATAAAAGACAGTCTGGGCAATACACTGGTAAAGCTCAATGCTGTTGAAATTAAAACCAAAGAAAAGAAAGATGTTACTACATATTACGGCTGGCAGACCATTGACGGAAACAAATACTATTTTGACAAAAACGGCAAAAAAGTAACTGGTACACAGGTAATTCAGGGCATTACATATTTCTTTGGCAGTGATGGCAAAATGGGCAACCGCATCGGTATTGACATTTCCAAATATCAGCCAAGAATCGACTGGCAGACTGTTAAGGATGCAGGTGTAGAATTTGTTATTATCCGTGCAGGTTACCGTGGCTACGGCAGCGGTGCGCTGGTAGAAGACCCTTATTTCAAACAGCATATTCAGGGAGCAAGAAGCGTTGGTCTGAAAGTGGGCGTATACGTATTCTCCCAGGCTATCACCACACAGGAAGCTGTTGAAGAAGCATCTCTCTGCCTGCAGCTGGTAAGGGGACATCAGATAGATTACCCTATCTTCTTTGACTCAGAATACTCCACATCACGTAAAGACGGCCGTGCAGACGGACTGTCACAGTCACAGCGTACCACAATCGCAAAAGCTTTCTGCGAAACTATCCAGAACGCTGGCTACAATGCAGGTATCTATGCAAGCAAAACCTGGTTCTACTATCAGCTGGATTATTCACAGATTTCACAGTACGATATCTGGGTGGCACATTATGCATCATCTACAGACTTTAAATATCGTTATGACATCTGGCAGTACACAGGCACAGGTACATGTGCAGGTGTTGCAGGGGCAGTTGATATGAACATCGGCTACACAGCATATTAAAATAATTAAACGGACTTCATACGAAGTCCGTTTTTTGTGCAATCGCATATATTTAGAAATATATCTAAATATAAAGTTGACTTTCAATATATAATAATGTATACTTTATTTAGAAGAAAGTCTAAATAAAGGAGAGGGATATATGTTGCAGGAAACGATAAAAGCTCTGGCAGACCCTACACGCCGCAGAATATTGGAACTGTTGAAAAAAGGCCCTTTGTCTGCAGGAGAACTGGGTAAAGAGTTTGATATGACTGGCGCTACAATGTCTCATCACCTGTCCATACTCAAAAAGGCAGGCCTTGTGCAGGATAATAAAAAAGGCACATTTATCTATTACGAAATCAATACATCCGTTATGGAAGATTTGATTTCCTGGGTGGTTTCATTTATGGGGGAGAAAGATGAACAGTAAGAAAAAGACAAATATTATAATCGGTGCAATACTGCTGGTATCAATAGTTATTACGCTGGTATTGTATCCGTCAATACCGGATATCATACCTACACACTGGGGTCCTAATGGCCAGATAGACGGCACAGGTCCAAAATATATGCTGTTTGTTTTCTGGGGCATTGCATTGGGTGTAAACGCACTTATGCTTTTTGCAGAGAAAATTGACCCAAAAGGTGAAAACTATGCCCGTTTTCCAAAGGTTTTCAACCTTTTCAGAATATTTGTAACAGCTTTGCTGTGTGGTATGGAGCTTGTATCCATAGCTTTCGCATTCGACCCACAGTTTGCTGATATGAACACGATTATGTATGTAATGGTAGGTGGTATGTTTGTGCTTTTGGGCAACTATATGCCAAAAGTGAAACACAACTATACTTTTGGTATCAAAACACCATGGACTCTGGCCAGTGAAAATGTATGGAACAAAACACACCGTATGGCAGGCCCTATGTGGGTGGCAGGTGGTCTGGCAGTAATGGCTATGATGTTTATAAAATCATCTGTTGGTGCCACTGTGCTTATGTTTGGCATTGTGCTGATTATGGTAATAGTTCCTACAGTGTACTCATATTTTGAATTCAAAAAGGAAAAGGAAAATAAAAAAGATGAAGAAAACAATTAAATTTTTATCCTTTGTGCTGTGTATAGCAGCTCTGTTTACAGCCTGCGGTGCAAAAGCCCCGCTATCAAAAGAGCAGGCAGTAAAATTTGCAGACAAAGATGTACTGTGCCTTGTAAACAAAGATTACGAAGCTGTTGCCGGCGAATTTAACGAAAGCATCGCCAAGCAGGTTGATGCCACAGCCTTACAGCAGGCCTGGGAATCCGTGGTTTCCACAGCAGGCGGATTTATCAGTGCAACGGGTATAAATTATGAATCAAAAGACGGTCTGGCAATAGTGACCACCACTGCCGAATTTGAAAATACAGCTATCATAATCACTCTTACTTATGACAACAGCGGGAAAATACGGGGTGTATGGTTCAACTATGCCCCGGAAGACAGTATTTATCAGCCTATAGACACCGATGATTTCACAGAAAAAGTTGCGCTTATCGGTGAATATGAACTGAAAGCAGTTGTGACAACTCCTGACAATACATCAGATTACCCTGTTGTAGTATTGGTGCAGGGCAGCGGTGCATCTGATTTTGATGAAACTGTTGGGGCAAACAAACCATTCAAAGAACTGGCACATGGCCTTGCACAGAAAGGCATTGCATCTGTTCGTATCAATAAACGTCTTTACCAGAAGCCTGTGCTTATGCACGACCAGCTGACTATCTGGGACGAATATATGGACGATATCTATGCCGCTATTGACTATGCAAAAGCAAATGTCAGCGAAAATGTGTATGTTATCGGTCACAGCCAGGGCGGTATGTCTGCACCTAAAATTGCCCTTGACAATGATCTTAAAGGTGTTGTGATGATGGCTGGCACAATCCGTGGTCTGGAAGACATTGTTCTTGACCAGAACACCGCCGCCCTTGAAGCTATGGATCAGTATTCCAAAAAGGAAAAACAGCAGATTCTCAAAGCTACACAGGATGGTGTTGCCGCTGTAAAAGCGCTGACAGAAGAATCAACAGAGCCTGTGCTGGGTATTCCTGCACAGTACTGGCTGTCTCTGCGCGACCTTGATGCTGAAAATATTCTTAAAAACAAACTGGATATTCCGGTGCTGGTACTTCAGGGTACAGCGGATTTCCAGGTTTATATGGACAAGGATTTTGAATATATGAAGTCTGTTCTTGGTCACAAGGAAAACATTTCTTTCAAAGCCTACGACGGTCTTAACCATCTGTTTATGCCCCAGTCTCTGCCGGGTGTGGCTGATACAACAGAATATGCAGCTGAAAATCACATCCCACAGTATGTAATTGATGATATTGCTGAATTTATAAAATAATAAACCAAAAAGGTGAGTGTAAAACACTCACCTTTTTATATGTCATTATTTTTTTATTTATCGGACTGTTATTCGTTTTCAGATGGTGCGCTCATTTGCTGTGGAATTTCATATACAGAATCTGCAGCAGCATTGTTTTGTGGTGCAGGTGTCAGTATTCTTTCGTATACATAGCCTGCCCTTGCGAGAGCAAAATATGCTTCAAAAGGTATATACAGTATGGAGGCTGTTGTCCGGCCAATAGTCTCAGTCAGCAAGCCAATCACTATCAGCGGCACAATCATAATTACCAGCATAAATCCCAGCAGGCCAGCCCAATGTTTAGCCATCAGCCTCACGGACTGTTTTATAATATCGAATATTTTTGTTTCCGGATCAAGGATAAATATGTACTGTGTCAAAGCCAGTGAGATAACCACGATAGCTGCAAATATCAGTGCCAGCATTATTACCACCCGGTTCATCATCAGCATAAACGGGTCGTCCATATTCATCAGTATTATGGCCAGCAATGGCAGGCAGGCCAGCAGGGTAATTCCAGCCTCCCGCAGCACAAGCGGTATTATTTTGTTTCTGTAAACAGGCTGTCTGAAAACTACTGTAATATAGTCCAGCTGTGCTTTGCCTTCTGCCCAGGTTCTTAAAATAAAATAGATAAATCCGTAATTGATAAAAATACCTGCTATTGCAATCAGCAATCTGACAGGAATGTTTTTTGTTAAATCGCCCACCAGACTGAAAGATGTAATTACGGCAGTCATACCCAATATAACCACAGCATTGGCTTTGTATATTTCCCAGGCTCTGCTTCTTATTTCAGAATTACTCATAAAACCCCTCCTTTTTCTTTAATTATATCATATTGGATAAATATGTTACAATTGTGATAATATAACAGTTTTGTCACATAAAAAAGACGGGTGCAACCCGTCTTTTTTAAAATTAAAACACTTCTGTGCCATTGAACCAATGGTCTGGAATGATATATGAGAAGAAACCTGCAATACACAGATTAATGTATGCTTCAAATGGTATACACAGTACACTTGCAATGGTATTTCCCAGCACAAAAGATACAGCACCTTCGATAAGTGCTGGCACAAAAATTACACTGATTACAAATCCGAAATACATAAAATAATTGCCTTTCATATATTTCATTGAACCTTTCAGATAATATTCTGTAGGATAATCAGGGTTTGCAACAAACAGATACCATACCACCAGCAGGGCAAAAGATACGATAAGTGTGATAACCAGTACAGCAATCAGTCCCAGCACTGGAATAAAAGCCATAAATGTGGAACAGATACCCAAAATAAAATGAATCAGCCACATTGCCAGGATAATTGTAAGCATCTTTGGCATATGTACACTGTCAGTCAGCAGTGAATACACATCGTTTATATCTGCTTTTCCTCTGTTGTATGCCCTGAAAAAGAAGCAGGCAGAGCAGGCAGCACATACAGAAGTAATCAGCCCAGACAGAGCATCAGATATGATACCACCGCCAATCTGTGCGGCCAGCACTCCAATTAATACAAAAATGCCTGCGCCAATTGTCAGGTTCAGCCCGTCGGCTTTCATTATTTCTTTGGCTCTTGGCTTGATATCAGCTATCATAATCATCTCTCCTTTATAATTTTCTTTAAATTATTCTACCATAAACACATACAAATATCAAATTGCTCCACAAATCACAGAAAATTTACAATTTATACACTTAAATACAAAGAAAATACTGAATACAGTTGATAAAATAATCAAAAGATAGTAAAATATATTATGTATTATTATGTGAATTTATTGGTGAAACAATGAAAGACTATAAAATTAGCGGCAGCATTGTGGTTTACAATAAACCCGATGATGCCTATAAAACAGTGGAAAGTGTATTGAAAAATACAGACAGTAACTTTTCACTATATGTAATTGATAATGCCAGCCCGGAAAATATAAACTGGATGCTGAAACAGCATTTTGATACAAACTATATTGACCTGGACGAAAATGTCGGTTTTGGCCGCGGCCACAACCAGGTGCTGGATGTTATTGATTCCAAATATCACTTTATTATAAACCCTGATATACTGGTAAATGAAAATACTATAAACAACCTCTGCGATTTTATGGACGCTCACCCGGATGTATCCATTGCCTGTCCTAAGGTGCTTCACCCGGATGGCACAGTACAGTATATCGCCAAGCGCAGACCAAGCCTGATGGCTTTGGTATCCCGCCGTATACATCTGCCATTCCTTAAAAAGATAGAAGACAAATATCTTGCAAAGGAAATGGATCAGGATGCAGATTTCGAGGTTGATTTCTGTACAGGCTGTTTTACAGTTATCCGCACAGATGTATTCAAAGAAATAGGCGGTTTTGACAAAGATTATTTCCTGTACTTCGAAGATGCAGACATCACTATGAAGGCAAAACAGAAAGGCAAGGCCTGGTATGTTCCGTCAGCCGATGTTATCCACTTCTGGCACAGGGAAACCGCGTCCAGCGGCAGCCGGTTTATGACCCAGCTGAAATCGATGTTTATTTATTTTAAAAAATGGGGCTTTAAGCTCTTTTAGGAGGATTTTATTATGAAAGGTATTATTCTTGCAGGCGGCGCAGGCACACGACTGTACCCACTTACAATGGTTACATCAAAACAGCTTCTTCCTGTTTATGATAAACCTATGATTTATTACCCACTGTCCACACTGATGCTGGCAGGTATCCAGGATATACTGATTATCTCCACACCACAGGATACACCACGATTTGAAGCTCTGCTGGGTGACGGCAGCCAGTTCGGTGTGCATCTGTCTTACAAAGTACAGCCAAGTCCAGATGGTCTGGCACAGGCTTTCCTGCTGGGCGAAGAATTTATCGGTGATGAACCTTGCGCAATGGTTCTGGGCGACAACATCTTCTACGGCGCAGGCTTTGGCAAAATTCTCCGTGACGCAGCAGCAAACGGCATTAACGGCCGTGCTACAGTTTTTGGCTATCATGTAGAAGACCCTGAAAGATTTGGCATCGTTGAATTTGACGAAAACGGCAAGGTGCTTTCTGTTGAAGAAAAACCAGCAAAACCAAAATCAAACTATGCTATCACAGGTCTGTATTTCTACAACAAAGATGTTGTTGAATACGCAAAAACAGTTAAACCATCTGCCCGTGGCGAGCTGGAAATCACAACACTTAATGATATCTACCTGCAGAAAGGCCTGCTGGATGTTAAACTGCTGGGCCGTGGCTTTGCATGGCTGGATACAGGTACAATGGACAGCCTGGTAGAAGCAGCAGACTTCGTGCGTATGGTAGAAAAACGCCAGGGCATCAAAATCTCTGCTCCTGAAGAAATCGGCTACAAAAACGGCTGGATTACAAAAGAACAGCTGCTGGAAAGCGCTGAAAAATACGGCAAGAGCCCATATGGTGCACACCTGCACAAAGTTGCAAAAGGTGAACTTGCTTATTAAGAGGTATATATGAAAATTCTTATTACAGGTGCCAAAGGTATGCTTGGCACACAGGTTGCCCTCGACCTTAAAAGAGGTTATACAGAACTGGGTGCTATTCCACAGGCTTTTATGGGTGCTGATGTAGTTCTGGCTGATATTGACAATCTTGATATCACAGACAAAGCTGCCACAGAAAAATTTATAGCAGACTGTGCACCAGACGTTGTTATCAACTGTGCTGCATATACAAATGTTGACGGCTGTGAATCAAACCAGGATACAGCATTTATGGTGAACGGTATCGGCAGCCGCAACCTTGCCATTGCCTGCGAAAACGTGGGCGCAAAACTGGTACACGTTTCCACAGACTATGTGTTTAAAGGTGATGAACCAACACCACGCAGAGAATATGATGTAACAAACCCTATCTCTGTTTATGGCAAAACAAAAAATGCAGGCGAAGAATTTGTTCGTCAGTACTGCAAAAAAGCCTTTATCGTTCGCACAGCCTGGCTGTATGGCTATTTTGGCAAAAACTTTGTAAAAACTATGGTTCGTCTTTGCAACGAACGCGGCGGTGCCACAGTTGTAAACGACCAGCACGGCAACCCTACAAACGCCGCAGACCTGTCACACCACCTGCTGAAAATCGCAGCCAGCGAAGAATACGGCACATACCACTGCACAAACAACGGTGAATGCACCTGGTTTGAATTCGCCGCAGAAATCGCAAGACTGGCCGGTTTTGAAGGTGCGATGAAGCCTTGCACCAGCGATGAATACCCTACACCAACAAAACGCCCTGCTTATTCATCACTTGACAATATGATGCTGAGAGTTACAGTTGGCGATGAAATGCGCACATGGCAGGATGCCATCGCCGCATATTTTGAAAACGAAAAGAAAATGGAGATTTAGACTATGACAATTATCGTAACAGGCGGTGCCGGCTTTATCGGTTCCAACTTTGTGTTCCATATGCTTGGCAAATATCCTGACTACAGAATTGTATGTCTGGACAAGCTGACATATGCAGGCAACCTTTCCACACTGGCACCAGTAATGGACAACCCTAATTTCAGATTTGTAAAAGCTGACATCTGCGACAGAGAAGCTGTTTACAAACTGTTTGAAGAAGAAAAACCAGATATGGTGGTTAACTTTGCTGCAGAAAGCCACGTTGACCGCTCCATCGAAGATCCAGGCATCTTCCTGAAAACAAATATCGAAGGCACAGCTGTTCTTATGGACGCTTGCCGCAAATACGGTATCCAGAGATACCACCAGGTTTCCACAGACGAAGTTTACGGCGACCTGCCACTGGACAGACCTGACCTGTTCTTCACAGAAGAAACACCTATCCACACATCTTCACCTTACTCATCATCAAAAGCTGGTGCAGACCTGCTGGTTATGGCTTACCACAGAACATACGGCCTGCCTGTAACAATCAGCCGTTGCTCCAACAACTATGGTCCATACCACTTCCCAGAAAAACTGATTCCTCTGATGATTGCAAATGCACTGGCTGACAAACCACTGCCAGTATATGGCGAAGGTATCAATGTGCGCGACTGGCTGTATGTTGAAGACCACTGCAAAGCTATTGACCTTATTATCCATAAAGGTAGAGTGGGCGAAGTTTACAACATCGGTGGTCACAACGAAATGAGAAACATCGATATCGTTAAAATCATCTGTAAAGAACTGAATAAACCAGAAAGTCTGATTACATATGTAACAGACAGAAAAGGCCACGATATGCGCTATGCAATCGACCCAACAAAAATTCACAGCGAACTGGGCTGGCTGCCAGAAACAATGTTTGCAGACGGCATCAAGAAAACAATCCAGTGGTATCTGGACAACCGCGAATGGTGGGAAACTATCATCAGCGGCGAATACCAGAATTACTACGAAAAAATGTATAGTAACAGATAATAAGGAGATATTAAATGCTGTTTACATCGCTTGAATTTGTAGTTTTTTTACTATTCTTTGTGATTGTGTACTATACTTTTCCTAAAAAAATACAATGGCTTGTTCTTTTGTGTGCAAGCCTATTGTTTTATGCAGGCATAGGTAGAAGAAGAATAGTATTTATTTGCATCAGTGCAATTACTACGTGGGCATGTACGAACCTCATATACATAAAGCATTCTGAAGAAAAGAATTATCTTTCTCAAAATAAACGGTCTTTATCAAAAGAGGAAAAGGCTGTAATAAAGAAAAAATATAAGAATATCCGCAGATCAATTCTTGCAGTTTTTCTGATGTTTAACCTCGGCGGATTGTTTGTGTTTAAATTTTACAACATGACAGCAGAAAGTATTTCTGTTCTGCCAAAACTTAATCTTATTATGCCGATAGGTGTGTCTTTTTACACTTTACAGATTATCGGCTATGTTATGGACGTCTATAACAAAAAAAGTCAGCCGGAAAAAAGTATGCTTAAAACGATGTTGTTTACTATGTGGTTTCCACAGGTAATACAGGGGCCTATTGCACGCTATGATTCTCTGGCACCACAGCTGTTCGAACGGCGAAGCTTCAATTATGATAATTTTGTTCTTGGCCTTTTGAGAATGTTGTGGGGGTATTTTAAAAAGCTTGTTATAGCAGACAGATTTGTGGTTATAGTTACGACTCTGTTCTCAAATTATACACAGTATTCCGGATTTGAGATTCTTATTGGCGCTATAATTTATACAATACAATTATATGCTGACTTTTCAGGAGGAATTGATATCGCTCTGGGTGCTTCAGAATTGTTCGGAGTGGTGTTGCCTGAAAATTTCAATCGACCATTCTTTTCAAAATCCATATCTGAATTTTGGCGTCGTTGGCATATGACACTTGGTGGATTTCTGCGAGATTACATATTTTATCCTGTGACTCTCAGTAAACCACTTTCAAAGCTTGCAAAATTTTTCTCTAAAAGAAAGCTTAAATGGTGTTCACGATGGATACCTGCGTATATATCATTGTTTATACTGTGGTTTTGTAGTGGTGTGTGGCACGGTGAAGGTGCACAGTACATACTTTACGGTTTGTACCATGGTGGCTTGATTATGCTTGGGATGACATTTGAACCTCATTTTGAAATACTTTGTGAAAAACTGAAAATAAACCGTTTTAGTCAGACATTCAAAGTTTTTCAGGTTGCAAGAACATTCTTTTTAGTTACTATTGGCGAAATTATATTCCGAGCACCTAATATTCCGCAGGCAATGTATATGATTAAATCAATGTTTACAACATTTAATCCATGGGTTCTTTTTGATGGATTTGTATTCACATTAGGTCTTGATGTGCCAGACTTTGTAGTTGGTGTAGTGGCGGTTATAATACTGCTTGTAGTATCACTGTTTAACAGATACCAGTCAATGCGACATTGGGTGTACAGACAGGAACTTCCAATTCGTTGGGCGATTTGTCTGGCAGCAATTATGTCTATAGTACTTTTTGGTGTATATGGTCCGGGTTATGACCCAGCACCATTTATTTACTTCCAGTTTTAGAGGTGCAGAAGATGAATAAAAAACAATTTATTTCTTTTATATGTTTCTGCACACTTGCAATTTCAATTATATTTGCGACAGGCCAGTTGTTCAGAGATAAATCTACTACCATTGCTGGGTATTATTCTATACCAGATAATACAGTTGATGCGGTAATCGTTGGATCAAGTCATGTGAATAGTGGATATATACCTGCTGTTCTGTGGCAAGAATATGGAATATCGGCATATAATGTTTATTCGTGGTCACAGCCTGTATGGATAAGTTATCATTATATAGAAGAAGCATTGAAAACACAGGATATTAAACTAGTTGTGTTGGATATGTACGGAATGATGTACGGAAACAGCCATGAGCAACCTGTGGAAATAGATAAGGTGAATTACAGGAACAGTTTTTCAATAGATGTTGGAATAAATCGCTGGAAGATGATGCAGACTGTTGCTGATTGTGGCATAGACTTAAAGGATCCGGTTGAGTTTATAAACATAATCCGTTATCATACGGCATGGAAAAACATTAATAAAGAAATGTTTACATACAATAATCATAATGATCCTGACTTTTTTAGAGGATATGGGTTGCAAACCAATGTAGATGTTATTGATGCACCTGAAAAAATGGTTGATGCACAGCCTAAAATGCCTTATGATATCGCGGTTAAATATCTGGATAAAATTGTAGAACTGTCACATAAAAAAGGTTTTGAACTGATTTTTACCTTAACGCCATACCAGTTCTACCCGTCAGAAACAGAAATATTTCTTTGGCTGGAAAACTATGCGAAAGAAAGAGAAATTCCTTTTATAAATTATGCTGCAAATTATGCGGATATTGATTTTGATTATGCTACTGACATGACTGATATGTCACATCTTAATTACAAAGGAGCAATCAAAATAACAAACTACCTTGGTCAGTTTATCACTGATAATTATCCTGAGATTGTGAAAAAAGACAGGAATAATAAAGTCGAATTAGATGCAGACGCAAAAAAAGTTTACCGAGTATTTTCAGTAAATGAAATGACAACATCAGACTACAACAATTATTTTGAATATTTATCAAATGATAATGAACATGTATTGTTTGCGGCTATTTCTGGTGATTCTACATATACACAGCAGTTTGCTGATGCATGTAAAAAACTGGGCATTATCCTCACTTCAGATGGATTCACAGGTGTAAAGGATTCACAGTGGAAACAATTTTCAGAACCATTAAAAATGGGGGACATGGAATTGTATGCAGATCAGTCCAATGCATACCTGACTGTCAAAGGGATGGATTACCATGGAGATGGAAAAGATGTAAAATTTGCTATTTATGACAAAGTGTTGGAGCGTACTACATTTTATTTTTACTATGATTACAACACAGACAGTATAGTTATTAAAGACTATCCTGCCAAAATAAACGGAGGTATTTATGACTAACGTTCTTTCATATTTGGAAAACAGTGCCAAAGTTTTTCCAGACAAAGTTGCTTTTGCTGATGCAAATTCAGAAATTACCTTTTCACAATTGCAGAAAAAAGCAATGTCTGTGGCTACAAATGTAATTAAATACGTAAAACCACGCCAGCCAGTGGTATTCCTTATGGAAAAAAGCACGCTGACTATGACTGGTTTTATGGGTGCAGTATATGCAGGATGTTTTTATGTGCTGATAGACCCAAGACATCCTGTGCAGAGAATACAGACAATTATCAATACTCTTGATGCTAAATTACTCATTACAGATGCTGCCCGTAGAAAACAGGCTGAAAAAATAGGATTTGAAGGAACATTGCTTCAGTTGGAAGATTTACAGGATAGCGAAATTGATTATGCAGCTCTTAAGAATATCAGATTGTCAATGCTGGATGTTGACCCGTTGTATGCAATTTTTACATCAGGCAGTACAGGCGTGCCAAAAGGTGTAGTAGTATCACATCGTTCTACAATTGATTTCATAGATGTTTTTACAAAAACTTTTGCAATAGATGAAAATGATGTTATTGGTAATCAGGCGCCATTTGATTTTGACGTTTCTGTTAAAGACATCTATTCTGGTCTTAAAACAGGTGCCAGAGTAGAAATAATTCCTCGTGGATATTTCTCATTCCCTACAAAGCTGATGGATTTTCTGGTAGAACGAGAAGTGACCACGCTTATCTGGGCTGTTTCGGCATTGTGTTTCATTACAACAATGAATGGTCTGGAATACAAACTGCCTGAAAAACTGAAAAAAATTATGTTCAGTGGCGAAGTTATGCCAATCAAACATCTGAATAAATGGCGTTCATTTATTCCTGATGCAATGTATGTAAATCTTTACGGTCCAACAGAAATTACATGTAACTGCACATACTATATTCTTGATAGAGAATTTTCTGAAAACGAAGTTCTGCCATTGGGGCTCCCTTTTGAAAATGAAAGAGTTTTCCTATTGGATGAAAATGACAACGAGGTTACACAACCTGATGTTCTTGGAGAACTTTGTGTTTCCGGTACAGCTCTTTCAATGGGTTACTACAACAACTGGGAAAAAACAAACCAGGCATTTGTCCAGAATCCACTGAACAAATGTTTTATCGAGCCAATTTATCGTACTGGTGATCTGGCAAAATATGATGCAGATGGAAATATGTATTATGTGACCAGAAAAGATTATCAGATAAAACATATGGGACATCGAATCGAACTCAGTGAAATTGAAATAGCTATGAATGCTGTTGAAGGCGTAAACCGTGCTTGCTGTATCTACTTTGAAGAAAAACAGAGAATAATTGCATTTTATGACGGCACAGCAGACAAAAAAGAAATCAATAAAGCCATAAAACAGGTTTTGCCTGTATTTATGATTCCAAATGCATATGAACATATGGACACATTGCCTATGACAAAAAACGGTAAAATAGACCGCGGTATGCTGAAAGCAGATTATATGGAAAAACTGGAAGGATAATCCTATGAATAAAACAGAAATACTTTCAATTGCAGAAAAATACGGCAGTCCATCATTTGTGTTTGACCTTGATATTCTTTCAGACAGAATGAAGGAAATTAAATCAATAGTAGGCGACGATATTGCCCTGTGTTATTCCATAAAGGCAAACCCGTTCCTCATAGACGCTATGACTAAGCTGACAGACCATCTGGAAGTTTGTTCTCCTGGCGAATTGAATATCTGTATTGCCCGCAATGTGGATATGAAATCTATTATATTTTCTGGTGTAAACAAAACCGCGGAAGATGTGAAAAAAGCTGTGGAATGTAATCTTGGTATTTACACAGCTGAAAGTATGCAGCATCTCAATCTTTTGAATAACGAAGCTGTTTCACAGGGAAAAAATATTCCGGTATTATTGCGCCTTACCAGCGGAAACCAGTTCGGTATGGACGAAACTATTCTCACACAGGTTGTAAAAGACAGGGAACAGTACAGTGGTGTAACAATCAAAGGTATACATTTTTTCTCTGGCACACAGAAAAAGAAAACCGCTGAAAACGAAAAAGAAATTAATTATATCCTGGCTTTTATGGAAAAAGTTGAGGCAGAAGCTGGCTTTGTGTTTGAAAAACTTGAATATGGCCCGGGCCTGCCTTTCCCATACTTCGCCAACGAAGACTTTTCAGACACACTCAGTCCGCTTAAGCGGGCAATGCCTGCATTGAAAAAAGCGGCAGACAAATATGAACTTACCATAGAAATGGGCAGATTTTATGCCAGCTCATGCGGGTATTATTTGACAAGTATAGTTGATATCAAAACAAACAAGGATGTAAACTACTGCATTATTGATGGTGGTATCAATCACGTAAACTACTATGGCCAGACTCTGGCAATGAAATTGCCGATTATCAGTCATTTCCCTGAAAAAACAGGTGAGATGAAAGAGTGGGCAATCTGTGGCAGTCTGTGTACAGCAGCAGACCTGCTGGTAAGAAAATATCCATTCACTGACCTTGCAATCGGGGATCTGCTTGTTTTTGAAAATATAGGCGCATATTCTATCACAGAAGGTATATATTTGTTCTTGAGTAGACGGATGCCACGTGTTATACTGTACAGTAAAGGCACTGGTGCTGTTCTGGTGAGAGATTTTTATAACAGCGATATTTTAAATACAATACAGGAGTAAATATAATGGAAAGAATTATTGAACTGCTTGAAGAAATCAAAGACGACGTTGATTACGAAACATGTGAAACACTTATTGATGATGGCATTTTTGACTCATTTGACATCATCCAGACAATTAACAGTCTTAAAGAAGAATTTGATATTGAAATCCCTGCTACAGAAATAATCCCTGAAAATTTTAACAGTGCAAAAGGTCTGTGGGATATGGTTCAGAGACTTCTTGATGAAGAATAATTACATAATTAAAGGACAGTCTTGCGACTGTCCTTTTTATTGTTTTATTACGATACTGTCATCATTGTTGAAAAATATCCGCAGATGTGTTATTGTAATCTCAAGAGGTGATGGTGTGAAAAAACTTATCTATCTGTTTTTAGTTTCAGTTTTTATTTTTGTATCCTGTGGAACTTATAGTAATCCAAATATGAATTCTGTACCACAAAGCAGTTCGCGGACAGTTGTTTTTTCATCACAGCCCATTTCTTCAGAACCTGCGCCAAGCTCAAGTGAGGTGTTTGAACCTGAAATACAATACTATACCAAGCGGACTTCATCCGACGGCAAGTATTCCGTCTGTACAACGGGGGGATATGAAAAGGATTATTATATCAAAAACAACGAAAGCGGAGAAATGATTGAAATTGGCCGTTTCTGGGGAACAGATGTCAGTTTTATTTCTGACACACAGTTTTTATTAGGCTATGGAATTTGGTCTGTTTACGATATAGACGGACAATGTGTGTATCAATTATCTGATTATTTTCCTATGGGATTAACTGAAGACGGCAAAGATATAATTGTTTTTTCTGTATATTGCAGAGATGACGGCAGTAAACTGATATTGTTTACAGACAGGAATGAAATAGTAAAACCTGAAAAAACAGTTAACAGCGGTACATTTAACGAACCGCATCTTTATTCGATAGCTGTAATGTCTTCAGAAAATGTCATTGAAAAAATAATAAATACAGGAAAGCATGTAGAGTCAAGCAAAAGCCTTTATACCGCACCGACAATGAAGTTATCGGATGATAATACATTATATATGTACACAGAGTATTGGTCGGATGAAAACATACCTATAGGATATGAAATAACAGTAAATCTTTCAACAGGTGAAAGCAATATTGTTGACTACAGACCAGATGTTGTAGAATAATGAAAAAGGACAATCTTGCGACTGTCCTTTTTATTGTATTTATTATAGCATATCTGCAACCTTACAACAATTCTTGATTTTGCTGCAAATTGCCCTTATACTGTACTTATAACAGCAGAATGGAGAATTGTTATGATACTTTACCACGGCAGTAATACAGCAAATATACAGGTTTTACAGCCACATCTGGCAGACCACGACCGCCCATATATCTATATGTCTACACTGGAAGTTGTGGCGGCTTTCTACATGTGCAATGCGGTGGAAAGACCATACTACTGGTTTCCATACGGCTTTGACAAAGAGACCGGTGTACCCGTTTACCACGAACTGTATCCAAATGCACTGAAAGAAGTTTCTGACGGTGTCAGCGGTTCTATCTATATTGTAGATGCTGATGAAGACAGCATATTGCCTTTTAAAAACATCCCGGTTGCCCGCCTGGCCACACAGCCGGTAAAAGTTCTAAAAGAAATAAAAGTGGAAAATGCATACGATTTGTTTATGCAGTATGTGGCAGAAGGCAAGATGAAAATCGGACGATTTGAAGACAAGACTGAAAAGGCAATTGCCAACTGGCACAGTATGGTTTTGTCATATATAAAAGAAAAGGATATGATAAAGACACCGGACTGCTCCTATGCTTTGTTTGTAAAAGAAAAATTCCCGTCAGTATGGCGACAGTATGAAAAAGAAATATCAGAATAGCAAAAAAGCCATTGGTTATCCAATGGCTTTCAGTTTTATACTCTATTTTTCTGCATAGTATCTGCAGCAGTCTATCATCATCTGTGCAAACAGCGGCTGGTCTACATCCATAGCTACCCAGCAGTTTGGTTCTTTGCCTTCTTTTTCGATTACTGTTTCGCCCACATTTTCGATTTCTCTGTCTTCTACCCATACATAGTGTTTTTCATATTTAACTACATCAGGGTTGATTTCAGATGCAATTGCCAGGGCATCGTGAATAACGTTGTTGTCCTGTCCGCGTTCAAAGCTGTTTTCCTTGGAGAATTTGGAAAGCTTGTTAAGGAAGTCAGATGCTCTGTTTGTACCTTTTGATGTGATTTCAATCATTTCATCAAAGTCTTTTGCTTCTACAGCAGCGGCGTGTGTAGCATTAAGACCAACCATATAAACTTCCAGCTTTTCAAATACTTCTTTTGCAGCCAATGGGTCAACCCAGATGTTGAATTCAGCTTTTGCGCCAGTAGCTGTAACATTGCCGAATGTACCGCCACCCATAATCACAAATTTTTTCAGGTATTTTGGCAGGTCAGGATATTTTCGCAGAGCAGTTGCAATATTTGTCAACGGGCCAACTGCAAACAGTACCAGCTCGCCATTGTATTTTACGGCTTCTTCGTAGATAACGTCCCAGGCGGCTTTTTCTTCAGGCTGTTTCTGCGGTTCTGGGAACTGAATACCGCCTACACCGCCTTCGCCGTGTGTTACAGATTCTTCACGGAAATAAGGTCTTACCAGCGGAACTGTTGCACCGTATGCCACTTTTGCACCAATGTCAAAAGTTTCGTCCAGGCACAGGCAGTTGTAACGTGTCAGCACTGCTGGCACATTGCCTTCTACAGCTGTCAGCGCTACTATTTCAAAACCAGGATGAGAGTTTGCCAGGGCAATAGCATAGCTGTCATCTACACCTGGGTCACAGTCAATAATGATAGGGATTCTTTTCATTTGCACATACCTCGCTTATTTTATTTATATTATCACTATAACAAATATATCTGTCTTTTTCAATAAAAAAAGAGGTGTTTCAAACACCTCTTTACTGTTTATACGAAAAGGAATGAATACAGATAGAACAGTACAAAGCTGTAAACTGCAAGACAAGGAATCAGCTTGGAATATTCTTTGTAAACAGGTCCGTTGCCACAGCCCACGTGTTTTACTGTCAGCAGCTGGCACATATGCAGTGGTGAGAAGAAATAGCCCAAAAAACTCCAGATGTAGATAAAGAAGCAGTAAACCAACTTCATATTTACTGTCAGTGGCAGGTTGTTAACCATTGGCAGGATAATGCCCAGCGGTACCATTGACAGACCGGTTGTCAGCCCAAACAGAACAGCCGCAAATGCAATTACCAGCAGAATACTGAATCCGGATGCATTGTTGAACAGGTCTGTAAAACCGTTCATAACTCCGTCCAGACTTTTGATGGTGTTTTGTACAAAATACACGCCAACCAGCATTGTAAAAGTACTTACACTAATGCCTTTGTATGCCACCTGTGCGTATTCTTTTACATCTTTCATACCCCACAGCAGCAGGATAATAACAAGGGAAAGAATTGCGCTGATGTACATTTCGATACCGAACAGGCCATTGAATACCACAACCATATAGATTGGTGACAGATATATCAGCAGGTTGATCAGTGCTTTGCCTTTGTTTGCAGAAGTTTCACTTTTGATATCATCATATTTTCTTACATAAAGGAAATATGATGTAGCCTGCATCAGCAGTACAAAACCCAGGTTCATACCGATAAGAGCGTACAGGTTGATGTCAGGTATAACTGTTGTAACCATAATAATGCTGGTGCTTGTTGGCAGCAGGAACATTGCGATATGGCGGAATGACAGGTTGATAACACTGCGTGTCTGGCCGCTCATACCCATATCGTCACCGATTTTGTCAACAAAAGGAATTGAAAGGGAAGCGCCGCCAGGAACAGACAGCAGACCTATAACAGCAGGAAGAACAGTGATAATAGCTTTTGAGCTGCTGATAAGTTCTTTCAGAGTTTCCACGATTTTGTCCAGAATGCCATAGTGTTTCATCAGACTGCCCAGCATACCTACTATAACAACAATAATGATTGTTTTAAGTGTTGAAGCTGTTGTAAATACGCCGATAAAGTTCTGTACCATTGTCATTGGTGAAAGCCCTGCCACAAGGCTGAGAATTACACCAGTGATAATAAGCATAGGGCCAAATCCCAGTTTTTTCTTTGTCCAGAATGGCATAAGGGAAAAAGCCACAGCAATTGCAAGAAATTGTCTTACCATTTATATATCTCCTTAAATTATTCTAGCTATAATAATACATTAAAATCCAAACTTTGACAACTGCCGTGTTACGGCATTTTATTTAATAAAGTTTTTGTGTAAAATGGTCAATTTGAAATCTATTTTTTCTTTATGGACACAGCTTGGATGATGTGCAAATTGCATAAACTTGCTTGCCTATTGTTTAAAACTATGGTATAATATTTTCAAATAATAATATATTGATATGTAGGTATCGAAATTTATTTAATTATGAGGAGGCGTACTATGGCTAACTATGACAAACCTTTATTGCTGGTTGATGACAACAATATTCTCAGCATTATCAACGAGGGCGAATTCAAAGTATTCAACCTTACATTTGAAGAAGTAAAAGCAATGCTGGATACATATCCTGAAGATGCTGTTGCTAAATGCTTCTCCAGCTATGAACTGGAAGAAAATGTATTTGACTTTATCGGTGCAGAAAGAAAGAACTACGTACAGCTTTGTATGACAAACCTGCAGGTTGACCAGTATGCCATTGCCTTCAAACTTTATAGAAGACCATCTGAAACACAGCCGGAAGTAGTTACAATCAACGGCGCACATGCAAAGAAAGTTCAGAACGTGTACGTATACTGTCAGCTTATTACAAGAACTAAATAAATCATTTTCCTTGAGAGCAACCGGCGAAACAGCCGGTTGTTTTCTTTTGTGCAAAATAAAAAACATCAAAAATGACATAGAGGATAAAACAGCGGACAGTAATATTGAAAACCACTGTGATTGTTTTTTTAGACTGAATCTGGCGCAATAAACTGCAGATAATTTGACAAATTTGAATAGGGCGAACAGTTGATGATATATATAACGTAGGGGACGATACCCACATCGTCCCGCAAAATTTTATATTTCACACCTATCGCGTAGGGGCGGATATTATCCGCCTGTTGTAAAACCACACAGGTTATTGTTTTGTCATTCCGAGTGAGCGAAGCGACGAGGAATCTTATTACCACAAAACCAGAATTCTGTCATTCTGAACACCGCAGGTGTGAAGAATCCTTGCTCTTGTATAAGCACAAACTCT
>JAFZGF010000054.1 GCA_017555565.1 Oscillospiraceae bacterium | reverse complement strand
TCACCCACCATTATTTTAACAGATAGTCAACCTTGCCTCGCTCGCTTCCACCTCGGCTCGCGTTTGCGCATATTCGGCATCACAGATGCCTCATACGGCAAACCGGCGAAGTTTTGCTTTGCAAAACGGTTGATTTTTTTTGCAATTTTTGTGGTAATCAGATTTGAGGGTGGGAGCAAAGACTTGTGAAACAAGGCTTTGGATTCGAAAAGGGCGTTAAGAAAACAGTCCGGTGGACTGTTTTTAGCCCGCGGGTCCCCTGGACCGAATCCATCCGCTGAAAGAAGACGGATTTGTACGTGGCGAATCCATCTTCTGAAGATTTATATCAGCCAAAAGCACTGACAACCGTCAGTGCTTTTATATTTTATCCAGTTCAAACGCCAGGTTCCTCACTTCGATGCCATTATCCATTGCATAGCCCATTGTATAGGCCGTGCCGCCTTTTGGCTGGGTACAGTAGGCTATGCAGAAAGAAGAATTGTCCACAAGGGCGCGGTTTCGCCGTGACATGCAGTAAGGGGTGTAATTTTCAGAGATATAAACCACCCTGTCACTTTCGGAAATGATTTTTTCATACATAGCTTTATCGTCAGCTGACCATTTTGCCGCCTGGTCTTTGCAAGGCAGATAGAGGTGCAGTCTGATATAGGGATAACGGGTTTTAAGGCGCAGGACCGCAAGGGCCGCCAGGGTGTCAAACCCCAGAGCGCCGCCGGCACAGAACACAGTATACCCCTCTTTTATTTTGCTTTCTACACTTTGGCGCAACAGAGACATCACGGGAATACGATGATGGTAGGGAATATCTCTGTGACCAGTAAAGCAACAGCTTTTTTCTTTACTCATAAACGCTCCTTTTACAACTATTAGTTGTAATTTTATCACAAATTTTATAAAAAAGATAGTGTTTTCTGCAATATTTTCAAAAAAATTTTGTGCAGTTGACTTTGTGCCGCTCCCGACCTACAATTATAAAAAAGACTGTATGGAGGCCGTATGAAACTTCTGAACAAAGATACCGATATATACCCACTGCGCAAGCAGTATGAAATACGCGACGAAATACTGGAATACCGTTTGAAAGAACTGATGCCACAGCTGCTGAAAGAACGGGGCGTGGATATGTGGCTGGTGATATGCAGGGAGTACAACGAAGACCCTGTGTACAAATCACTGACACCAAGCCTGGTGCGAACTGCATCAAGGCTGTCCTGCCTGGCATTTTCGATTGACAACGAGGGCAATTATGAAGCCATAAACCTGGGCAGACCAAACGGCAGGCTGTCACCTTATTACCGCCACGCCTATCTGACAAAGGAAAATCAGTACGATGTTATTGCCAGAGTGATAAAAGAGAAAAACCCAGCCAAAGTAGCGGTGAATATTTCCTCTGTAACAGGGCAAGGAGATGGTATGTCCAAATTTATATGGGACAATCTGTACGAAAGACTGGGTGATATACTGACAGCTGACGACACAATGGCTATCCGCTGGCTGGAAACCCGCACAGAAAAGGAAATACAGCTGTACCCGCAGATTTACCGCATAGCCATGGATATTCTGCGCGAAGCCTATTCCACCGATGTAATCACACCAGGGGTGACTACCACCACCGATGTGGAATACTATATAATGCAGCGCATAAATGATATGGGGCTGGTGGACTGGTTTGCACCGGATGTGGACGTACAGCGAGAAGGCTGTGCCGGCCAGCGTATGAGCGACACAGTTATAATGCCGGGAGATATTATACACACCGACTGGGGCATTGAATATATGGGCCTGCACACAGACACACAGCGCCTGGGCTATATTCTGAAAGAGGGCGAAACAGAAATTCCTGCCGGAATTCTGCAGGGCATGAAAATCGGCAACCGCTTTCAGGATATAGTAAGGGAAAACTTTGTAAAAGGCAGAACAGGCAACGAGATTTTTGCCGCATCGATGGAAATGGCCCAGGCCGAAGGCATAAAAGCAATGCTGTACACCCACCCTATCGGCTATTACGGCCACGGCGCAGGCCCTACAATAGGTCTGTACGACAACCAGGGCTTTGTGGAAGGCGCAGGGGAAGTGAAACTGAGGGATAACACCTGCCACGCCCTGGAGTTGAACATCACCCACGCTGTGCCGGAATGGAACGGCCAGGAAGTGGCATTCTATATGGAAGAAACCATCACTTTTACCGGCGGCAAAACATATTTCAATGATGATTTCCGTGATGTGATGATAAAAATAGAGTAAACCAAAAAGTAATAAAACTTTGAATTCATTTACACAGTACGTTCAAAATAAAAATACCTGTAATCCGTTTTTGGATTACAGGTATTTTGTTGCTTCACTATAAACAGTAACCAGCGCTATCTGGTTTACTTTTTCTTAAGCATCAATAATATCGATGATGATAGACAGCAATTTATGGAATTTAGCGAACAGTTGATGATATATATAACGTAGGGGATGATGCCCACATCGTCCCGCAAAATTTTATATTTTACACCTATCGCGTAGGGGCGGATATTATCCGCCCGTGTCATTCCGAGTGAGCGAAGCGACGAGGAATCTTATTACCACAAAACCAGAATTCTGTCATTCTGAACACCGCAGGTGTGAAGAATCCTTGCTCTTGTATAAGCACAAACTCTTTTTTACGCTGCGCTGGCGTTACTTTTGGTGCCAAAAGTAACCAAAACGTGGGTGACGGAGTCGACCGCCGCCAGTGGCGGATGAAGGGAGACGGAGGAAGGGAAAACAACGAGCAGACAAGAGGGGCTTCAGCCCGTCG
>JAFZGF010000053.1 GCA_017555565.1 Oscillospiraceae bacterium | reverse complement strand
GACGATGGTTACTCCGGTGCCAACTTCAACAGACCCGATTGGAAACGAATGATTGAGTTGGTCGAGAACGATAAGGTCGGTGTCATCATCGCCAAGGATATGAGCCGTATCGGCAGAAACTATCTGGAAGTCGGTCTCTACACGGAAATGCTTTTCCCCGAGCACAATGTCCGTTTCATCGCTGTGAACAGCGGTGTGGACAGCGCCAATCAGCAGGACAACGATTTTACTCCGTTCTTGAATATCATCAACGAGTTCTATGTCAAGGACAGCAGTAAAAAGGTCAAAGCGGTTATGAAGCAGAAAGGCGAATCTGGTGAGTATCTGACTACCAACCCGCCCTACGGCTATATGAAAGACCCCGACAATCCAAAGAGACATTGGATTGTGGACGATGAAGCCGCAGCCGTTGTCCGTCAGATCTTCGCTTGGTGCATGGAAGGCTTCGGCCCTTCTCAGATCGCCAAGAAGCTGAAGGAAGCAAAGGTAGATTGTCCTACGGTTCATTGGATGAAGATGGGACGAAATGCTCCCGCAAAGACACCGGACAATCCTTACGATTGGGCACCACGCACCATCACAGGCATACTGGAGAAGATGGAATACCTTGGTCACATGGTCAACTTCAAGACCCGCAAGCAGTCGTATAGAAGTAAAAAGAAATTCGAAAATCCTCCCGACCAATGGAAGATTTTCGAGAACACCCATGAAGCCATTATTGACGAAGAAACCTTTGCCCGTGTGCAGGAACTTCGCAAGAACAAACGCAGACCCGCCAGAACAGGCAAGACGAATATGTTCTCCGGTCTTGTCCGCTGTGCCGATTGCGGTGAGAAATTGTACTACTGTACCAGCAACAGTTTTGAAACCAGACAAGATCACTTCGTGTGCTCCACTTCCCGTAAAAAGGGCAAGGATGTCTGCGACACCCACTTCATCCGTGCCGTGGTACTGGAAGAAGGTACACTACAACACATGAGGTTGGTAATCCAATGTGTTGCCGATTATGAGGATGCGTTCCGCAGAGCATTAGGCGCAAAGCGAAGTGAGGAAGCAAAGAAAGAGCTTTCTGCCAAGAAGCGAACCTTGCAGAAATCCGAAAACCGTCTGGCAGAACTGAACAGGTTGTTCAAGCGTATTTATGAGGATATGGTCAACGGAAAACTGTCCGAAGCTCGCTTTCAGATGTTGTCTGATGATTATGAGCAGGAGCAGGCAGACTTGAGAGCCAAGATTGAAATGCTTGAAAACGAAATACAGAATCAAGAAGATCAAGCGGAGAATGTTGATAGGTTTATCCGACAGGCAAAGAAATACCTGTACTTGGAGAAGCTGACACCCACTATTCTAAACGATATGGTCAACGCCGTATATGTTCATGCACCGGACAAGTCCAGCGGACACCGAGTGCAGGATGTGACGATCAGCTACAACTATATCGGCATACTCCCCGCCAATTTACTCTATGACGTTATGAACGGAAAAGCGGCGTGATTTCTCACGCCGCCTTCCCGAAAACATTATTATACTGTTTTATTGGACCGCCCCGAAGCAGGTCTTTTTTATTTGAAATTAAAGAATAATTATTCTTCGTCTTCTTCTGCACAATCTTCGCAGTCGCATTCTTCGTCGAATTCGATTTCAAAGCTTGTGCCGCAGTTTGGACATGCACAGTCAGGGCTGAAGAGCATATCTTCGTCCATGCATACTACTTCACCGCATTTTGGGCAAGTGATTTCGTACAGTGGATTTTCTTCGTCGAACAGGTCTGTCAGATCTTCATCATCTTCCCATTCTTCGTCTTCTTCATCGTCATGATGGTGGCCACATTTGCATTTGTGGTCGCCGTGGTGATGGTGATGGCCGTGGCCGCCGCAGCAGCAATCATCGTCATCTTCTTCATCGTCCCAGTCTTCATCTTCATCATCGTAGAGAAGAGCATCTTCAACATCTGTCAGGTCTTCGTCGATAGCATCCAGTTCGTCAAAAATCTGATCAACATCGTTGTCCAGCTGATAAACTGTATCTGTCAGGTCGTCCAGCAGGTCAACAATTGCCAGCAGAACTTTACCTTCTTTTGTTGTGTCGTCCAGTGCAAGACCTTCGCACAGACCCTGGATGTAAGACAGTTTTTCTGTAAGAGACTTCATAATTATATCTCCCTTTCTGTAAATGTTTTTATTGTATCGAATTATCTTTCGTAAGATTTAGCACGACCCATGTAGGAACCGTCTCTTGTGTCGATTTCGATAAGTTCGCCCTGTTCGATGAACAGTGGAACTCTAACTTCAGCACCTGTTTCTACTGTAGCTGGTTTGAGTGTGTTTGTAGCTGTGTTGCCTTTGAGGCCTGGTTCTGTTTCTGTAACTTCCAGAACTACAAAGTTTTCTGGTTCAACACCGAAAACGCTGCCGTTGTAGGAGAGAACTTTAACTGTTGTGTTTTCTCTTACGAATTTGAAAGCGTCTTTGTTGTCTTCCATAGGAAGTGTGATCTGGTCGAATGTTTCAACATCCATTACGTAGTAAACTTCACCGTCATTGTACAGGTACTGCATTTCTGCTCTGTCAACGCGAGCTGGAGAGAATTTAGCTGTTGGGTTAAAGCTTTCTTCTCTGATAGCGCCTGTGATAAGGTTTTTATATTTTGTTCTAACGAAAGCTGCGCCTTTGCCTGGTTTAACGTGCTGGAATTCCACGATAATGTGTGGCTGGCCGTTGATTTCGAATGTCAGACCATTTCTGAAATCGCCTGCTGTAATCATAGTATTACCTCCAAAAGTTTTAATTATCTTAATATATATTATTACTAATTAATAATTACCATATAATTTTACATTATCTCGTACAAGATTTCAATAGTAAATTTTTATTAATTATCTCAAATTAAAGGATTATAAGTTCTTTTGGACTGTGTGTGATGTTTTCGCAGCCATCTTCTGTTACATAAATTGTATCTTCAATACGAACACCGAATTTATCTGGCAGATAGATACCAGGTTCAACAGACAGCATCATACCAGGCTGGAGAATGGTTGTATTGCCGATGGCAAAACCAGGTGTTTCGTGAACATCAATACCAAAGCTGTGGCCCAGAGAGTGACCAAATCGGCCTTCGTAGCCTGCACCGTAGATGTGGTCGCGTGCAATCTTGTCGATATCACAGCAAACTTTGCCTGCTTTGATTTCTTTCAGAGCCATAAGCTGTGCTTCCAATACAGTGTTGTAAACGTGTTTCATTTCATCTGTAGCATGACCGATAGCAACTGTTCTTGTCATATCTGTGCAGTAACCGCCGTATGCAGCACCGAAGTCCATAGTTACGAAATCGCCCTTTTCCAGCAGTTTTGTGCTTGGAACACCGTGTGGAAGGGATGAGTTTTTGCCGGAAACCAGGATGGTGCTGAATGCGATGCCGGAAGCACCCTGTTTGCGCATAAATGTTTCCAGTTCGATAGCAAGATCGCGTTCACTTCTGCCTGCTTCCAGCTGTGTAAGCATATGTGTAAAGCCTGCGTCTGTGATTGCCTGACCCGCTTTGATGATTTCCAGTTCTTCGCGGGATTTGATCTGGCGCATTTCGTTGATGATTGTTGTCATTGGGCTGTCTGTAACAACTTCAGCATTCAGATTAGCTTTCATTGTATTCATTGTGCCAACAGACATACTTTCTTCGATCCACAGTTTTTTAACACCGTGTTTTGCCAGAAGTTCGTTAAGCTGATCATACAGCTTTGTCTGCATGATAACCTGAGCATTTTTAACTGATTTCTGTGCCAGTTCAATATAGCGGAAGTCGATGATAAAGTATGCTGCATCTTTCAGCATCAGGATAGTGCCTGCAGAAGAATGCATATTCAGCATATAAAAACGGTTCTGTGGGCTTGTCACAAGAGCGCCTTCGAACTCTGGATTTTTACTTGCCAGTTGGATAAATTTTTCAATTCTGTTCATTTGAGTTGCAACTCCTTTTACGTTTATATCAAGCAGTGGCCGGCTGCCTGGTTACTTTTTAAGCGCATTGAAATAGCGCTGCATTGCCTGGGCATCTTCCGTCTGTGTGCCTGCACTTTCGCAGATAAACACAGGTGAAAGATTGTTTTCATAAACCACATCCATCAGCGGTTCATATTCCGGGCCCCAGACTGTATCCCGGAAGGTAAGGTGGCGTTTTTCGCCGCCTTTTGTATATTCAATTTTTGAAAAGTGGGAATGGAAATACATAAAGCGGTCGTCTTTAAGTGTTTCGGCTATTCTGTCAATAATACGCAGATAGTCATCTTTACCTTTGATCACACCGCCGTCTCGGGCATTGAGATGACCGAAATCTATGCAAGGCAGGATTCTTTTGTCTACTGTGCAGAGAGCCAGAACTTCATCCAGACTGCCCAGCTGATTAACCTTGCCCATTGTTTCCGGGCAGGGCGTCATATGACCAAAGCCGTTGGCGTCCATGGCTTCCATCATCAGCCCCATTGTATTCATTGCCTTGCTCAGCGCTTCTTCCCTGGTGATTTTGCCGCAGGAGCCCGAATGAAATATTATTCTGCGGCCGCCCATAGCATCCAGAGCCCGTGCGCTCTGAAGAATATAGTTGACGCTGTTGAGGCGTTTTTCTTCTTCTACCGATGACATTGATATAAAATACGGTGCGTGTATTGATACCTGGATATTTTTGTCTGCCAGCACATCCCCAAGCTGTCTGGCGGCATCTGTGCCGATTTTTACACCGCGGCCCGCCTGATATTCAAAAGCTGTAAGGCCAAAGCGGGACAGGTAATCTGCCACTTGTATGGACTTTTTATATCCCAGTGTCTTGAAACTGTCTGCAAGGCCTGCAGGACCAAACAAGGCCATTATAAAGGACCTCCCTGCTGTTTCAGATATTTTTCAATAAAACCTTTTTCTATCCGTCGCTTGAACTTGAAACCTGCACTTTCTTCGGCGAGAATCGCCAGAACCATAAGGCATTTCATCCCCGACAGATTTGCGCCCATAACATCGGTGAAAATCTGGTCGCCTACCATAGCAGTATTTTTTCTGCTGCCCCCCAGCATTTTCATACCTTTTATGTATTTGAAAGGCAAAGGCTTGCAGGACATACTGGTGAAAGGCAGACCCAGCTTAGCCGCAAATGGTGCTACCCTTTCCTTATTGTTATTGGATATAATCACCATTCCTATACCCGCTGCTTTCATAGTATCAATCCATTCCGGTATGCCTGGTGATGGCAAAGGATTGTCGTGGGTGGTAAGGGTGTTGTCCACATCAAGAAGGAGGTTTTCTATTCCCTGTTTTTTTAAATATTCAGGTGTTATTTTTGTGGTTTTTTCAAATATTATGTAGGGTCTGAACAATGACATTCATGTACCTCTTTTATTTTACTTCAAAAGGTTCATAACCTGCGGCTACAAGTTCTTCGTTGAAGATTTTTCTGATGCCTTTCAGTGCTTCTTCCAGGCCACCTTCAAAAATTGTGAATTCACAGAACATAAGATTCAGCGGGCTGTCAAAATCTTCCAGGTTTGCGCCGTCTTTGTCAGTTACTGTGCCATCTTCTCTTACCTTTTTAACCCCTTTGAAACGTTCTTTCATTGGGCGGGCATCATCGATAAAAGCAAAGCAACGGTGACCGTAACCCCAGGCGATACCGCATTCCACAGCTGTGCCACTGTCTGGTTCATTGCCGCGGTAGTCGTTGAGGTTGGCGATGATAATATCTGTACGTTTAATCTGATTAAGGTCGTGTGTGAAAAGCTGAAGTTCCATTTCGTGAAGGCTGTCATCTTTTTTTACATATTCCTTGAATTCATCTTCCGGTGCAATATCTGGTGGATAATAGCCTATAATCCCGTATTTATCGCAAAGCTGGTGATATCTTTCCTGTGTTTCATCGCTGTCTGTAAAGAAAATTTCTGTGCCTGCCAGATATGCCTTTGGCATACGCACAACACCGTTTTTATCAATAAACATTATTTTTCCTCCTTATTGCCATAAAAATCTTCGTATGCTTTTTTCAGGGCGGCTTCGAAATCGCCTTCAATGATCTGTGCAGGGCCGCTGATCATAAGGTTGCAGGCGCCTGTTTCAAAAAATGCGCCGTTGTCATCACGCCAGAAAACACCATCCCAATGAACATTGCCGATGTATTTTTCATAGCAAGGGCGTGTATCATCCATAAAGCCATACAGTTTTTTACCCTGGCTGTAGGCATAGCCAATTTCAAAGCAAGTGCCACCGTCTGGTTCCCAGCCACGGAAATTGTTTATATTCGCAATAACAAGGTCACAGTTGTTGATGTATCTGATATTGTTGTAAAAAATCTGCTTTGCGGCGGATTTTTTGCCCTGGGAGAAATCAACTTCATCACCAAGTGGATGGCCAAGTACTGGAGAAATACCTTCAAAGCCATATTTTTCGCACAGTTCAACAGCTTTTTTTGCAAGTTCTGTGCCATCCGGACGGAAGCATTCTGGTCCGGCAATGTAAACTACAGGTTTTTTATTCATAGTATCACCTCATTATTTATTCGTCATCCGGTCCTTTATTTTTACGGAACCGGTTGAGTTCGCTTTCAGAAAAGTCGTAACCTATTGGCAGAATCTGTGTAACTTCAACCGCACGGTCTCTTGTCCACATTTCCGGTGTGGTGGAAATTGTAAAGCCACAGCCATTGTCTGTTGTCCATTCACCTGGGTTTTTACGTGGAAATGCCAGCATAGAAAGCAACAGCACAATAACACCACCATGTGTAACTGCACTGGCTTCGTGAATACCGTTTCGCATCATATCCATAAACACCTGGTCAAGAGCAAGAACAATGCGTTCTGCAAAGTCTGCACTGGCTTCACCACCTACCGGCTGATAGCCGCTGTTAGGGTCCAGCCATTTGGCAAAGTTAGGATCGATTGTCATAAGTTCCTGGAATGTACGGCCTTCAAATTCGCCGAAGTGACATTCTCTCAGATCGGATACAATTGTGTAATCGTGGTCTGGATAAATGATTTCAGCTGTCTGCACAGTTCTTTTCATAGGGCTTACATAAAGTTTTTCAGGCCAAGGGAATGTGAATTTTTCTCTCAGCATTTCAAGGCGTTCAATGCCAGCCTGACAGAGCGGTGAGTCTGTGCCACTGCCAAGATACTGGCCCAGAAGATTGCCTTCTGTAAGGCCGTGGCGGATGAGATGAAGTTTGTAACTTCTCATAGGGATATGCCTCCGTATTACAATATTTTTTGTTATTTTTAGTCTAAAATTGCTATTTACAATATGTTTTTTCTGGGTTATAATTTACAAACAGTATTAAAAAAGAGGAAAAATTATGAACAGCTTCAGCCGCATTATAACTTTATTACGCAAAGAGAAGGGTATTACTCAGAAACAGGCAGCAGCCGATCTGGGCATTAGCCAGGCTTTGCTGAGCCATTATGAAAAAGGCCTGAGAGAATGCGGTCTTGATTTTCTTATCAAGCTGTGCGATTACTACAATGTTTCCAGCGACTACATTCTGGGCAGAAGCCCGGACAGAAGCGGTGCTGTGCTGACAGTGAACGACCTGGAAGGTGCTGAAACCACAAAGGACAGCCACTACTCCGGCAGTGTATTGCCTGCTATGAACAAAAGGCTGGTGTCTTCTTCGCTGAATGTGGTTTATGATATGCTGTCCAAGGCCGGCAACAAGGAACTGACAACAAAGGTGAGCGACTATCTGATGCTGTCTGTATACAGAATGTTCAGAAAGCTGTATCAGTCTGAAAAGAAAAACAGCCAGAGTATGTTCAATGTATCTGGTCAGCTGTTTGAAAGCTACACTATGGCAGCGATGGAAAAAACCAGCGCAGACATCAGCGTACTGCTGGCAGATAAAACTGTTGCAAAGCAGATTGGCGATGCTTTTGAAATGACCAGTGAAAGTATGGCAAGTGAATATCCAAAACACAACACAGGCCTGCTGAACACAGTAAAAACCGCTGAAGAACTGATAAAATAACATTTTTTGCACTGCATTTTATGCAGTGCTTTTTTATTTCTTTTTTAACACCGTGAAAAGCACATATATATTCTATTATATCAAATACAAGGCAATAAAGTCTATATAAATATATGTTTTAATTATAGTTTATAAGGCTGTAAACATATAAATACAGCTTGCCTTTGCATAAATCCAGCAGGATATACTCCCCCGCCACCTGTGGAATTTACAACCGTTCTCCACACGCCGATTTATCAACCAGATTACTGTACAAAAAAGACGGGCATATGCCCGTCTTTTTAATTATCAGTTATAAAAGATTATTCAGCGTCTGCTGCTTCTTCTTTTACAGGTGGTTCCATTGTCTGTTTGATAGACAGGGAAACACGTTTTGCTTCAAGGTCAACACCGATGAGTTTAACCTGAACTTCCTGGCCAACTTTCAGAACTGCTGCTGGATCTTCTACTCTTTCGTAAGAAATTTCGGAGATGTGAACCAGACCGTCAACACCTGGGAGGATTTTTACGAATGCACCGAATTTTGTAAGGGATGCAACTGTACCTGCCAGAACTGTGCCGATTGGGTATTCTGTTTCGAATTTAGCCCATGGGTTGTCTTCATCTTTTTTGTGGCCCAGGGAGATTTTGCCGTTTTCTCTGTCAAGAGATTTTACGAACACTTCGATTTCCTGACCAACTTTGAGGATTTCTGCTGGGTGTTTGATTTTTTCCCATGTCAGTTCAGACATGTGAACCAGACCATCAACGCCGCCAAGGTCAACAAATGCGCCGTAGCGTGTAAGGCTCTTTACAACGCCGTTGTAAACTTTGCCTTCTTCAACGTCTGCCCAGAATTTTTCTTTCAGTTCTGTTGTTTTTTCTTCTTTAACAGCACGGATAGAACCGATAACTTTTCTTCTGTTGCCGTCTTTTGTGGATTCAATGATTTTGATTTCCTGTTTTGTTTTTACCAGTGCTTCCAGGGATTCATTTCTGCCTGCTGCAAGTGATGCAGGGATGAATACGCGCACGCCGTTAACGAAAGCAACGAGACCGCCTTTAACAGCTTCAACGATGTTAGCAACAAGAACTTCGCCTGTTTCAGCAGCTTTAGCTACTGCGTCAGCGCCTTCCTGTGCATCATATCTCTTTTTAGAAAGTTCAACTGTGCCTTCCTGGTCGTTAGGCTTAATAACGATGAGGTTCAGCTCGTCACCTTTCTTAACCAGATCTTCAACTTTGGCACTTGGATCATCACTCAGTTCACTTGCTTTGATAAAGCCTGTGTGTTTTGTGCCAATGTCAACAGTAACTTCGTTAGCTGAAACACCGGTTACAACTCCTTTAATTTTTGCGCCTCTGTAAACTTTTGGCTGGTTTGCATAAGATTCATTGAGCATTTCTTCAAAGCTCATGCCATCTTCACGAATTACTTCGCTCATGTTATTAAGTACCTCCTGAATAATGAACGTCGGTGTACTTGCACCTGCGGTGACGCCCACTTTTTGAATATTTATAAATAACTCTGGTGAGAGTTCTTTAACTGTTTCAATGCTGATAGTAGGGCAATACTGCTGACATACCCCCACCAGCTTCTGAGTATTTGACGAATGACGACCGCCGATAACAACCATCATATCGTTCTGCTGTGCCAGCAGGGCTGCCTCGGTCTGTCTTTCATTGGTTGCTCTACATATTGTATCAAAAATTTCGCATTCTGTACATACTTTTTTTACAATATTTACGATTTCATCCCATTTTTTTAACATATATGTTGTCTGGGCTACCAAATTGGCAGGTTTTTCGGCATTTTGCCCAATCGACAACCACTCTGCCAGCTGTTCCGGCTCGTTGAATATAAATTTTTCGCCGTCAGTGTAGCTGACAATGCCTTTTACTTCGGCGTGATTTTCATCACCTGCCACCAGCAGGACCTTACCTTCTTTACCGGTTTTTTCTGCAAGACGATGAATTTTCTTTACATATGGGCAGGCAGCATCGTGTGTAGTTATACCGCGGGAAGCAAAATATTCATACACATGTTTCTCTACACCGTGGCTGCGCAGGACAACTTCGTATCCTTCTGGTGCATCCAGGTCGTGCATAGTGATTACGCCCAGTTTTTCCAGTGCTTCTATAGCCTGGTTATTATGGATAAGCGGGCCCATTGTGGCTACTTTTTTGCCCTCTCTCGCCAGCTTTTCCGTCATATCTACTGCGCGGTTTACGCCGAAGCAGAACCCCGCTGTTTTGGCTTTAGTTACTTTCATCTTCACTTTCCACCTTTGTTTCAGTTTTTGTATCTTCAATCACCGGTGGCACATAGCCTACCATTTCGTTGTATTCAGCCAACAGATTATCCAGGCTTTCCTGGGTTTTTATTTTTGCTGCGCGCAGGGCACGTTTGCCGCCTTCAACCATATTCAGCTCTTCTGCCAGCAAGGGCTGACCAACCTTTACCACAACAGGTGCAAAGAATTTGAGCTTACGTGTGGATGTAGGATAGATAATACGAACCGGAACAATATCTGCGCCTGTCCGTGCGGCAACCATAAATGCGCCGGATTTCATACGCAGCATTTTGTCGCCTGTACCACGGGTACCCTCTGGAAAAATCATCATACCCTGGCCGTTTTTTACATCTTCGATGGCTTTGTCCAGGGCGGCAGTATCTCCTGTACCACGTTCTACCGGGAAGCCGCCGATCTGGCGGAAAAACCAGGCCAGAACAGGGTTGCGGAACAGTTCCGCCTTGCCCATAATGGAGAATTTAGGGCCCCAGCCGTAAGCCATAACAATAAAAATAGGGTCCAGCATTGAAAGATGATTTGCTACAACAACAAATGGCCTGCCATTTGTTCTGTATTCGCGGAGAATTTCTTTGTTGTATGAACGGTATGAGAAAATAATTCTGAAAGCCACCATACATACAGCAAGACAAATTGTATATACCATATTTATTTCCTTATTTCACTTTCTCATCAATAATATCCAGAACTGCCTGAACAGACTGCTGGAAATCAAGGTTGGATGTGTCCAACAGAATTGCATCATCAGCCTGGCGCAGTGGAGCTTCCTTGCGGTTTATATCCTGCCAGTCGCGTTTTTCGATATCTGCCAGCACTTCTTCAAACGGTGTGTTGTCGCCTTTTGCCTGCAGTTCCAGCCAGCGGCGCTGTGCGCGTACACGGCTGTCAGCAGAAAGGAAGATTTTTACCTGTGCATCAGGAAGAACAACTGTGCCGATATCGCGGCCGTCCATAATAACTGATGTTGTTTTTGCCACATTGCGCTGTGTATCCATAAGGAATGCGCGCACCTGCTTATAGGCAGATGTAACACTGGCAGTCATGGAAACTTCATTTGTTCTTATCTGGGTGGAAACATCTTCACCGTTGAGGATAACACACTGGGCACCGTCACGGTATTCCAGTTTTATATCCACATTTTCCAGCTGTGAAACAACAGTTTCTTCGCTGTGGATGTCCACATTGTTTTTAAGCATATAGAGTGCGATAGCGCGGTACATTGCGCCTGTGTCAACATATACAATGCCACGCAGTTTTGCAACCTGTTTGGCAATTGAGCTTTTACCGGCGCCACCCGGGCCATCAAGGGCTATGGAGTAAATCATAATAGGTCTCCTTTATTTTTTGTGGAACGGGAAATGACGTTCCATAATATTTAATCAACGGGACGTCGATGACGCCGCCCCCTACGCAAGTTCTATAATACTTTCTGCGCAGGCATATGCTGTGGAGAAAGCAATCTGCAGATTATAGCCGCCTGTGTAGGCGTCTGTATCAATAACCTCGCCGATGAAATACAGATCTTTTTTGATTTTGGATTCCATTGTGGCAGGATTCAGTTCTTTTGTGGCAACACCGCCTGATGTGATAACAGCGATGTCCAGCTTGTATTTGGAATTGAGAGGAATTTTAAAGCCTTTAAGCAGTTTTACCAGGGCCATTCTTTCCTCTTTTGTGATCTGGTTTGTGGTTTTTTCTGTGTCGATGCCCCATTCTTTCAGCATTACCTCTATCATTGATTTAGGCAGCAGCAGATCAAGACAGTTGGATGCTTTTTTGCTGTGCAGCTTTTCAAAGTCTGTGCAGATGCGTTTGTACAGTACTTCTTCTGTAAGGGCAGGTTTAAGGTCTATAACTGCTACACACTGCTGGATATCCTTATCTTTGATATGGCAGGATGCAGACAGCACCAGCGGACCGGAAATACCAAAGTGTGTAAACAGCATTTCGCCCTGCTCGGTAAAAAGTTTCTTTTTGCCGTGGATAATGGACAGATTAACATTTTTAAGTGACAAGCCCATCATCTGGCGGCATTTTGTGCCGTTTTCCACCAGCGGAACAAGGCTGGCAGTTGGTGTAACAACTTTATGGCCTGCACTTTCGGCAAAGCGGTAGCCGTCACCTGTGGAGCCTGTGTTTTTATATGACAGACCACCTGTGGCAACAACTACTTTGTCGGCAAACAGCTTTTTACCACTTTTAAGTTTTACCCCCCGCACCCTTTCATCTTCAAAAAGCAGTTCTGTTACATCATCAAATATGATTTTAGCGCCTTTTGCGTGTTTATCAAGGGCATTTTTAATGTCCTGGGCAGAGTCGGAAACCGGGAAAACACGGCGGCCTCTTTCAGTTTTGAGGGCCACCCCCATGCCTTCAAAGAACTCCATGGTCTTTGCAGGTGGGAAGCCGTAGATAGAAGAATAAAGGAATTTTGGGTTTGTTCTAACGTTTTTGAGAAATGTTTCTTCGTCACAGTTATTGGTTACGTTACAGCGGCCTTTGCCTGTAATAAGCACCTTTTTTGCTGTGCGGTCAGAATGTTCTATAACGGTGGTATCAACGCCGGCCTTTGCCAGGAAACCTGCGGCAAAAAGGCCTGCGGCACCGCCGCCGATAATAATAGTTTTCATTTATACCTCGTCATATTTTGGGAGAACTCTGCTTTCAGAGAAGTCTTCCATATCAAGAGTAAGGTTGGGGTTATAAAATGGGTCACGCAGGAGACTGTCGCCAAAACGGCCTTTCAGTCGGTTGCGTTCACCTTCAAATCGTTCTTTCTTTTCGCCTTTTTTATCGGAACCACGGGAAATGCTTTCGTGGTGATAACATTCGGCATATGGTGTAAACAGCACCTGATAGCCCATATCGCGAATGCGCAGGCAGAAGTCCACATCGTTGAAAGCAACTGTAAATTCTTCGTCCAGGCCGTTTGCGGCATCAAAAGCTTCTTTTGTAACCAGCAGGTTAGCCGCTGTAACACAGGAAAGGTTCTGTACGCAGGAAAGACGGAACATATAGCCGGATTTGCCGCGTGGATGATATTTATGGCTGTGACCTGCAAAGCCGCCCAGACCTGTAATAACACCTGCGTGCTGTACTGTATCGTTAGGATAATAGAGCATAGCACCTACTATGCCTACATTTTTCTGCAGTGCAAGGGAAACCATTTCGCCCAGCCAGTTTTCGCTGATAATTTCGATGTCGTTGTTCAGCAGCAGATACATTTCACCCTTTGCCTGTTTTGCAGCAAAGTTGTTGATGGCAGAGAAATTGAAACCGCCTTTGTAGTAAAGAACCTTCAGATTGGAATGTTCTTTCTGGATTTTGCCGTAATATTCAAAGGTTTCAGGATCTGTGGAGTTGTTTTCCACAACCAGAACTTCAAAGTTTCTGTATGCGGTCTTTTCATAAAGACTGTCTATACATTTTGTCAGCACTGGCACCTGGTCTTTGTTTGGTATGATGATAGAAACCAATGGCTGACTTGTGAGAGCATAATCGATTTTGTATGTACTGCCGAATTTACCTTCCACAGCTTTGCCCTGTACACCGATACGGGCAAGGTGGTCATCCAGGGCTTTTATAGCGTTCTGTGTAACATAAGGTTTTGCACCTACGCCACCGCTGGTGGACTGTGAGTGAACGCGCCAGTAGTAAAGCACTTTTGGGATATGGTGGATTTTAACGTCTGGCTGTTCTGTAATTTTCAAAAACAGATCGTGGTCCTGGGCGCCATCGTAGGAAGACTGCAGGCCACCCAATAATGTGAAAATACTGCGTCTTATACAGGCCAGATGGCAGATATAGTTACAGTTTGTAAGATAGTAATAGCTGTAATCCGGCTTGAAGTGGGCAACAATAGGGTTTGTCCAGTCGGAATCAAAGAGAGCCTCATCAGAGTAGATAAAATCAGCACCTGTTTCTTCGATAGCTTTTGCCATCTGATAAAGAGCATCCGGTGACAGAATATCGTCGTGGTCAGCCAGGCAGATATAGTCGCCCTGGGCATAGGAAACCGCCAGGTTTGTATTGCCGGAGATACCGAAGTTGCCGTTGAGTTTTACATATTTTATTTTGTCGCTTTCGATACTCTGTACATATTCGCCTACATAGCTGTGTTCATCGTCAGAGGCATCTGCCAGCACCAGCTGGCCGAACTGATAGCTCTGGTTCAGAAAACTGTCTATATATTCTTTCAGATGAACCTGGTTTGTATTGTACAAAGCTGTAACAACGCTGATTGTCTTGTTTTCAAAGGCTGGCACATAGTTCTTCTGTGCTTCCAGCGCTTCTTTTGGTGGGAGAAAGCGGCCTTTTTTAGCTTTCAGTCTTCTTTTGAAAAAGCCAAGGGCGCGTTTAATTGTGCCGGAAAAGCCTTCATCTTTTAAGTATGTAAAAAACAGAGCAACCAGCTCCTGGAATCGTTTGATTTTAAGCATTATTTATAACCGTAGTTTTCGTATAAAAGTGTAAAATGTGGGTTGTAATAAGGGTCGCCGTAGTTGAAATATTTCTGCCATTTTTCAGCAAAACGAGCTTTTTCCCCTTCGTAACGCAGGTTTGGCTTGTCTGTTTCGTCCAGACCGCGTGATTTACTTTCATAGTGTATACCTTCGCTGTATGGGGTGAACACATTGAGATAGCCTGCTTCATAAAGGCGCAGGCAGAAGTCTACATCGTTGTAGGCAACCGCAAAATTTTCTTCGTCCAGCGGGAATTTCTTATACAGTTCTGTCTTTACCATAAGACAGGCACCTGTAACAGCCAGATAGTTCTGTGTTGTAACCAGGCGGTACATATCCCCGGTATTGTTGCGGGCATCTGCCAAACCTTTGTGGCTGTGGCCTGCACTGCCATTGATGCCGATAATGACACCTGCGTGCTGGAGATAGCCATCCGGGTAATAAAGTTTTGCACCTACTGCACCTACATCACTGCGCTGGGAATAAGACAGCATTTCTTTTACAAAGTTTTCGCTGATAAACTCAACGTCATTGTTCAAGAGCAGTATATGGTCCCCTGTGGCAAACTGCACGCCAAAGTTGCATATAGCAGAGAAGTTGAAGCCACCTTTGTAGTATACAACCTGAACTTTGCTGTTTCGGGCTGTGATTTTTTCGTAATAAGCAAAGGTTTCTTTTTCTGTGGAATTGTTTTCCACCACGATAACCTGCACATTGTCCCATCCGCCAAGGGCAAAGATGGAATCGATACATCTGGAGAGATCTTCGATATGGTCTTTGTTTGGGATAACAATAGAAACCTGTGGGTTGCCATCCACTTCATATACTGTGCGATAACTGCCAGGGTATTTCTGTATTGAAACCTGGCCTTTGAGACCGATTCTGTCCAGATGTGCCTGAATGGCTTTTCTGCCTGCTTCAAAGGCATACATTTTTGTGGACATATCGTTGGCTGTACTGCCTGCGTGACCGCGCCAGTAATAAAGAACCTTTGGTATATGATGGACTTTGTTTGCCTTTTCAGAAAGGCGGAGAGTCAGGTCAAAGTCCTGGGCGCCATCGTATGTGGCGTCTTCATATGCACCCACCTGCTCAAAAAGCTTTCTTTCAAACACAAGGAAGTGGGTGATATAGTTTACACCGCGGAGAAAATCCGGTGCATAGTCGATTTTGAAATGGAACTGGATAAGATGTTTCAGTTCGCCGTCCAGGGTGATTTCGTCGCTGTACAGTACCTGTGCGCCCGTTTCATTGATAGCCTTTACGTTTTCATAAAGGGCATTTGGCAAAATAACATCATCGTGGTCCAGCAATGCCAGGTAATCGCCATCTGCCAGGGCGAAGCCTTTATTGGTGTTTTCGCTTATGCCTTTGTTTTCAGCCAGCTTTTCATACACAATACGGCTGTCACCATAGCTGTCCACAACTTTTTTGATATGTGGCAGGTCTTTGTCAGAAGCATCTGCCAGCACCAGCTGCCAGTTGGAATAGGACTGGTTGTACACGCTGTCTATCATTTCCTTAAGGAATTTTTCAGGCGTATTGTACAGCGGTACAATAATGCTGATTTTTGGCATATATGGGAAAACAGCTTCACGCTGTGCTTTCAGTTCTCTTTTCAGCGGAATATCACTGCGGAATTTCCACACATCACCTTTGGTCATCAGCTTGATGCGAAAATCAATTTTGCGCCAGGTGGCTTCAAAACCTTCGTTTTTAAGCGAAGCCACACCCCTGGAGGCCAGGGATGTGATTCTTTTTATATTCAGATTTCGTTTTACAAATTTCAATGGAGAGTCCTGAATATTACTCATTTCAAAAATCCTTTTAATATCTCTGGCTGTATGCATCACATACTGTTTCTGCATCGCCTGTCATAATAATTTTACCGTGTTCCAGCCAGGTAGCTTTGTTACACAAACGTTTTACCTGCTCTGTTGAGTGACTAACAAAAATAACTGTTGTACCATTAGCCAAAAGCTGTTCCATACGTTTTTCGCATTTTTCCTGGAATGCATAGTCACCTACTGACAGAACTTCGTCAGCAATAAGAATGTCCGGGTCAGTAACAGTTGCAATTGCAAATGCAATACGGGCAACCATACCAGAAGAATAGTTTTTCAGCGGAACATCAAGAAAATCGTGAAGTTCAGAGAAATCCACAATGTCCTGGAAATGGTCATCCATAAATTTTTTGGAGAAGCCAAGCACAGCACCATTGAGATATATGTTTTCGCGGGCAGTCAGATCCATATCAAAGCCAGCGCCCAACTCAATCAATGGGGCAATTGTACCATTTACTGTAACCTTACCTTCTGTAGGTTTAAAAACACCTGCTATTGTTTTAAGCAAAGTGGATTTTCCGGAGCCGTTGATACCCACCAGCCCGTAAAAGTCGCCTCTTTTAATTTCAATACTTACATTTTTCAAAGCCCAGAATTCTTCAAAATGCAGTGAACCTTTTGTGAATTTAAGAAAATATTCTTTAAGGGAATCTACCCTTTCTTTTGCAAGGTTAAAACAGATACCAAGGTTATCTACTTTTACAATAATATCGTTATCCATAAAACCTCCTAAATGTACAGGATAAATCTATCCTGACCTTTTTTGAACACAACTGATCCAACGATCATTGAAATCACAGCACATACGGCACATACTGCAATATGAGCAAAACTTAACATATTGCCATAAATTGTAACCTGTCTGAATGCATCAATATACCAGAAAATAGGGTTGAGATAAATAAGATAACCCATAATAGAGCCTTCCAGCATGCTTACAGGATAAATAATTGCTGAAGCATACATCAGTGCTGTTGTGAAAACACTCCAAAGGTGAATGATATCACGGAAGAATATGGCTGATGAAGACAGGAACAGACCTACACCAAGACTGAAAAAGAACAGTGTAAACAAAGGGTATACTGCCAGCACAAATGTAGGATAAAAACTGGCACCTGTAAGGAACATAACCACCACAAGGGCTATAAGTGAAAACACCATATTCACAAATGCAAAACAGCTTTTTTCCAGAGGGAAAATATACTTAGGCACATAAACCTTTTTGATAAGAGGAGAATAGCCTATTACACTTTCCATGGACATAGCAGTACTTTCTGTAAAATAGTTGAATATAAGCTGGCCGCTGAGAATGTACACGGCATAGTTTTTAATTCCAAAACGGAAGATATGTGAAAAAACCAGTGTCATAACACACATCATCATAAGCGGATTCAATACGCTCCACAGAATACCCAGCTTACTGCGACGATATTTAACTTTGATATCTCTGTTTATCAGATTTGACAATAAAAATCTGTATCTCCAGAAGCTTATTAACTTATTTTTCATTATATATAATACCTTTAACCATTAATATCAATTAAAATTTTTCTGCCCATTCAAATGTCTGCTGTGTAAATGATGGGTGTTTTTTGTCTTTTTCGCTGAGTTTTACTTCACAGTCGATTTCAGGCCATGTGATGCCGATTGTTTCGTCGTTGTAAGGAATGCCGCCTTCAGCTTTTGGATTGTAAAGGTCTGTGCATTTGTATACAAATTCAGCTTCATCAGACAGTACAAGGAAGCCGTGTGCAAAGCCTTCTGGCACATAGAACTGCACTTTGTTTTCTTCAGAAAGTGTTACACCATACCATTTGCCAAATGTGGCAGACTGTGGGCGGCAGTCAACTGCAACGTCAAAAACTTCGCCTTTTATTACACGCACAAGTTTGCCCTGTGTATTTTCTGTCTGAAAATGGAGACCGCGCAGAACGCCTTTTGAACTTTTTGAGTGGTTGTCCTGAACAAATTCTCTTGTGATGCCTGCAGCTGCAAATTCTTCCTTGTGGAATGTTTCCATAAAGAAACCACGGTCGTCACCGAAAACTGTTGGTTTGATAACCACCAGACCTTCAATTTCATTTTTGATAAATTCAAATTTAGCCATTTTAAATTCCTCTTTATATAAATTAAAATTAGTCGTTACATCAGTGCATAATAACGCACTATATCATAATAATATTACCATAAAGAAGATTTATTTTCAACTTAAAACAGCAGGCTTTTAATCATTGAAAGCATAGCGCTATAAACTATAGTTTGGCGGGCTGTCAGTACAACATCCCATATATCAATAACAACACAAACGGCACAGAAAATTCTGTGCCGTTTATATATTACATTTTTTCTTCCAGTTTTTTCAGAATCTGCTGTTTGTTTTTCAGTTGTGCTGATGGTATCGCCTGCACATAATCATAGGCATCTGTAAGAATCTGTTTGGCATACAGATTTTCCAGCGTCTGCATCTGCACACTTTCACTCCACGGTGTAGAAGTATCAGCCTGAATCGCCCATGAAAGCTGTGATACATCCAGACCTGCAAAGTCAAATCGCTCCATTCCCTGACCCTTGCCCTGTGCCGCCAGCACATATCTCTGGCCGAATCTGCATTTCATAATATCCATTATAATTACTACACAGTCTTCAAGAAAATCTGCAAACTGCTGTTTCTGATTTTCAAGAGGGATTGTAGCCGAACGCTGTACCGCAAGGATAGCTGATGTATTCTCTGGATTTACATTGCCAAGAGAAGTGTCGTTTGCTCCCATAAACTCCTTGGTAAAAGCAATTGTTTTTTCCACCAGATCCACCAGCTGGCCGGACATATCATCTGCTTTGAAAGATGTTGCAACTGCATCGTTAGGGTTGCCTATCACACCGATGGCCGCACCTACTCTGTTGGTCCATTTGTCCAGCTTTGTCTTGTCAAAAAATATTTTAGGAAAAGCCATTGACTTCTGGTGCAACAGCGCCATGGCCCACAGTTTGTTTACTGCGATCTGATTTGGAATAAGATTTTCCACAGCACCCACACCACGGCAGGCGTTGTGTCGGTAGTCCCAGGTGAATTTGGCAATAGGATAAACACTGTACCCCAGACATACCGGTGGTGTTACAACCGCATCTCTTGTAACCTGTGTATACCACACCTTTCCGTCCTGCTTATACATTTTTGTGATAAGGGTAACGGCAGGCAGGCTTTCCACAGATGGCAGACAGTTTTCGTCAGCCTTTATATTCTTTGTTTCCTGCATATTTTCTGCTGCCATTTCTTTTACTTTATCAAGATATTCTCGTTGCTCAATAAGAACAAACGGCTGTTTCTGTATATCGTTGAGATAAGGGTTGGCAAACAATACATTTGTCCCTTTAAGCAGTTCGTTTTTTACAGTGCCATCTGAATAATACCAATACAGATATCCGTCCCCCGTTACTATGGCATCAAGGACCGTTTTTCTTGCCATAACAGTAAGTTTTGAATTTTCAAACACCTGAGCCAGAGAAACATTCATAATATCCGCTGTCAGCACATTCTGCTCAGTATATACATATGGTGTCACAAAGGCCGAAACATCCCGGCTGGCCACCATTGCCGTAAGAAAGGAACACACCCTGCGTATAAAGTTCAATACTGGCTTGTCCAGGCCTGGTGCATTTACCCCTTTCCACTGGTCACCGATATAAAAATCATAATGCTGCGCGCTTTTGGAGTAATAATCTGTCATCAGATTATAGTTAGTACATTTTCTGTACTGTTCAAGAATGGTTTTGTGGTCGTTATTCAATTATCTCCTGCCCCCTTTCACTGCCGTCATATGCCATAAGATTATGCCACCGTGTATTACCCTGTGTTTTTTCAGTGTTATTATTGCTGACAATATAGTTTTTCCAGCGTTTTACTTCCTCGGTAAAAAACACCAGCAAAGCACCCAGCACCAAGCCTATAGTAAATTCTGCCATTTTCAGATTCCTCCGTCCTTAAGGAATTTTTCGTATCCCAGCCAGGCGGCAAGCCATATAACGCTGCCCTGGGTCAACGCCGCAAACAGCATAGCACTTATTGCCATTTTGTCTGTCACCGGATTTGTGCTGTAGAGATGAAGCATTGCCACACTGCAGGAACCTGCCAGCAGCAGTGCAGGGATAAACCTGTTCTGGATTGTACTTTTCTTTACAGCCATACCTATGCCCCACAGCATTGGAACGACTATAATCAGCTGGGGATCAATATATTCCCATATCATTTCAATATTCATAATTATCTCCTTACATAATGTGGCCGGTCATTGCAGCTTCTATCTTGGCAACACGGCTGGTCAGGCTATAGTGTCTCTCATCCTGTTTTTCCTGTCTGCGTTTGATATCATCAATGCCGGATTTCACATATCCTATTTCTGAAATAATGGTTGCAGTTTCTCTTGACTGTTTGGCAAGATCCGCCCGGGAAGCCCTGCGGGCGCTTACAAGTCCCAGAATCATACCTGCAACAGCTGTGAAAGCACTGATTAAAACTGTAATCTCCACTGTCATAATTCTTCCCTCCATTATTTTTTCATTTTATCTATCCAGAAATCTATGCTGGATTTTATGGCCATATTTCCTGCCACAACCCTTGAGTAAGGCAAACCAAGGTTTTTGTTGTGGGTATTCTGTACCACAAGAGCCGCAAGATATCTGGCTTTTTTATTATTATATTTTTCTTCTGCCATCGGCATAACCTACACCTGTGACAAAAGATTGTCTATGCCGTCAAGTATGGATTTATAACAGGCTACAGTGGCTTTCAGATCTTTGTTTTCTTCTTTCAGCAGGCCTATTTCATCGTCCCTGCCGTCTTCCTGGTACCAGTCATAGCCACCGCTGTTCATAACAATCACATCTTTACCCACAATAAAAACATCTTCTGGCTTCAGCTGGCTGTTAATCTTCCATACATATGCGCCCCTGCGGTCTTTCAGCGCAGTTTTCTGCCAGCCAGTTCCCGTAAAAGGAGCCAGGCCTACCTCCATATGTACGTGGTTGCCTACAGCACCTGCACTGCCCTCACGGTAGAATTTTTCACCCTGGCGGAACACTTTGCCCGGTGTAATCCCCAGGCTCTGCAGGTCGGCATCATCAATATGCAGCAGCATAATAATCAGCTTTCTGGCCTTTTTATCAGCACACATAACCTCCGTCAGTGTTTCAAACCATACAGCATTGTAATCGCCGTACACACGCTTTACCACCATATCGCAAGGGGCAAACAGCCAGTCTTTGCCGGTATCCCTGCCCCCCAAATCAAGAGCATATGAACCCGTGTGGGAATAGCTGGTATAGTCCACGCTGCCATTTGAATATCTGCCATATCCCTGTGTCACTCGCATATATTCCATAAAAAATTTGCAGTTCTGCATAATCCTCCTTTCTGCCGCTATAATGCGGCTTCCACCTGCGTTCTGATGTTTGCAGGTACATCATCAAGACTGCGCATACCTTTGTTTATAAGAATGACATAAAGCTTAATCATTTGCAGTCACCCCGCTTTCATACAGTTCGGCTACTGCCAGCTGGGTATATGTTATATCTTCTGCCAGCTGTTCATAAAGTTTCTGCACCATTTCCAGCTGTGTGCTGTCTTTGAATGGTGCAATCATCTCGCCTTCAAAAACTACGCCGTCCTTTCGTGTCCACTGCTGACCTGCTGGGATAAAGCGATAACCTTCAATAAAGGCATTGCATTTACCATCAAAAACAGCAGTTTTCACAGTCTGCACTGTGTCTGTCTTTTCAGTTACAGAACACTGAAAATCTTTATTAAGATAAATTGTTTTCATATTTACACCATCCATATTTTAGTAATATTCAATGTACAGGTTGCATAGTCACCTGAAATAAGCAGGCAAGCATTAAAATAGTGTTTGCCGTTTAGGTTGGAAATATCTATTGCGTCTACATATGTCCCTGCGGCTTTCTTATGATAACTGTTATAAGCTGCCCACGGCTGTGATGAAAAGCTGTTATAATTGCTCCAATACACATTCCTGTTTGCTGACAGCCCAAAGGCAAACCAATATTCTTTGCTAACTCCTGAAACGGTAT
>JAFZGF010000052.1 GCA_017555565.1 Oscillospiraceae bacterium | reverse complement strand
CTTGTTTTCATCAACAACATGGGCATAGGAACCACGAAGCTGACCATTGTCATCCATCTTGCAGTTTCGTTGCATATGGGAAGTGATTTCATGTGCCCATTCATGCAGCCATGCAATGGTAGTATCATCGATAGCCGCTTTCACCTTCAGGCTGTAATCCTCAAATTTAACTGCCATCACTGACCACCCGTGTACTTCAGGTAGATTTCCAGCTGTGATCCGCTGCCCATTTCCATCGGGTTGTCAATCAGCATAATGTCATAACGTTTGCCGTTGATAATTGCCCGGGAATTTTCGGCTTGGATTTTGCTGTTCAGCTTCACATAATCGGAAACGAAAATGTGTGTGCTTTCCTGAATCTTTGCATAGTAGTTGGAATAGCCCGAATTGCCGCTGGAAAGGTCAAGCCAGCCTTTGATGGTCTGCACGTTTTCCCACGTTTCAACCTGTTCGCCAATCGCATTTTTGGTGATAGTCGGCACTTGAATGGTTGCCGCTGTGTTACCGCCAATACCCTTCACGAATGACCACCCCACTGCCCGAACCTTGCTCGTTTGTACGGCTTCAAAAAGCCCATCAGCATTGCAGGATAACCGTTGATATTTGCAGCTGTTTCATCACGATAGGTGACCGAATGCCTGGAAATGCTTTCGGCAGCAACGCCCGTCTTTTCACGGCTGTTCAGTTCCCACTTCATCAGGTTCACAACGCCCATTTTCACATCAGCAGGATAGTTGATTTCGCCATACACCATGTACTTTTCAAAGCTGTTGTGCGTGTGGTTATGCACCATCTGTGTCATGGCTTCCAGCCACATGGTCAACACGTCATCCGTTTCATCCGTTTCAATGTGCCTGCGCAGTTCCTCAACTGTCAGAATCATTGTCTTCCACCGCCTTTGCGGTTTTCTTTCTGCCTGCCTTCTTCTTTTCGCCAATGCTGTCAAGAATGGCACACTTGGCTTTCACAGCGTGTTCGCCGTGGGTAAAGGAAGGGACAGAAGCCAGCTTGACTTCTGCCCCAACCGTAAAGCCTTCATCATCCCAACGTACAGCAAAGGTCTTGCCGTTGGCGAAAAGATAGGGCAGGTCATCCACGATCACAAAGCGATTCATGGTTGCCGCCCTCCTTTATTAGCCGTTGGACTTGATCAGACCCAGCTTGATGTTCTTGTGGTTGAACTTCAGGTTCCAGTTGGCCTTGGCACCCAGTTCAGCCAGAGTGGGAGATTCCTTGGCGATGTTGTCAACCGCAAGGCTGAAGCCGTTGGGATGCAGCACACGACCCTGCTTGGTGTACAGCATTTCAACACCAGCAGCAGTTTCGGGATCGTAGTCCACATAATAAGGCTCCTTGTAGTTGCCCTTGGTCGCGCCCAGAATGGAGCCAGCACCCAGCAGATAAGTCTTGTAAACCGGGAAGCCAGAAACCTTCGTGTCAACAGTGTGAACATTGGTGCGCAGAACAACCTTGCCGTTGATGGTAGGCAGGGTGATATCATGCTTGATGGCGTTGCCCACGGTGTACTTCTCATATTCCACCAGCTGACGCTTCTGATAGTTGGCAAACACCTTGGAGTGCATCACCATCAGGCCCAGACCGCCAGCCATATCGCCCAGCGCGGCTTCCTCTGCGTCAATGGCAGTGGTTTCGTTGATCAGGTTCTTTTCGGCAATGGTGCCAGTGGTAACGGACAGGTCAGTTACATGTTCAGCCATCGCATCCAGACCCAGAATGGCGTTGATGATGTTCATCAGCTCGTTCTCCCAGACCTGAGTGTAATAGTTCTGAACCTTGCCCTTCACATGGTCAATGGGGTTCGCGCCAGTCAGTTCCTGAGTGAAATCATTGGCCTTGAAAGCCTTCATGCGCTGGATCAGCATGCAGGTCTGCTTGTTGCCAGTGATTTCAACAGGGGTGTTGTTGGTTTCACCATCGTTGTTCAGCGCGGCCATGCCGTCATCGAACAGGTTGATGGGAGTGTAGAAGGGCAGAGTTGCCACGTTGCCGTGGGAGCCGATAGCGTTCATGATGGAAGCATCCTCACGGATAACGCCAGAAGCCAGAATCGGATTGCTCCAATAATCGGCTTCGTTCATCATTGCAGTGAAAACCTCGGGATCAAAATGGAAACCGCCAAAAGTGCCAGTACGTGCCATAGTTCAATTCATCCTTTCTTGTTTGTGGTGATTACTTCACCAGAGAGTTGTAAAGTTTTTCGTTCTTCTGCTTGATAGCCATGCGTTCTTCATAGCCCATCGAAGCAAACTTTTCCTTGGTAACGGTCAAATCGCCGTTGTCTCCACCCTTCAGCTTGTTGGGGTTCAAAACCTGATAGCCATCATCGTTGTCATCAGACTTGGCAAAACGCTGGGGAAGCTGGGTCTGCATGTTCTTCAGCAGGTCTTCCCAACCGTCAATTTCGTCTGCATCGGTCAGCTTGCGTTCCTTACCTTCCTTGGTCATGCTTTCTTCAAGCTTGTACAGCACATAATCAATGTCATCTGCACCAGCCTGCATCAGGCCAAGCCTTGCACGGTTACGCCACTTTTCATCAGCCAACTGCTGGTTAAGCTGCTGAACCTGCTGTTCATAGGCCGTGATCTTCTGCTGTGCTTCCTCCTGCCCCTTGGTGCTCTTTTTCAGAGATTCAATGGTTGCATTGGCTTCGTTCAGCTGCTTGGTCACGCCTTCATGATCGGTCTTCAGCTTGCCATAACGGATGTCCAGATTTTCTTCAGACGCAGTAAAGATTTTGTTTTCCTTCATCGCCGCCAGAATAGCGGTCGCAACGTCTTCGGCTACCCCATTTGCATTCAGGATTTCATTAAGGGTCATTTTCTCCATTCCTTTCTACGCTTTTCACGTGGTTGCATCACGATTTGGAATAGGTGTTTAACGCCGCCCCCGGCGTGTTTATATGTAAAAAGGGCGCGTTTCCGCACCCTCTTCACGCCTTGGGAATTTTCAGTTTCTGTCCAACGTGAATCAGCGTATCATTCATACCGTTCACGCTTTGGATTTGCTTGTATTTCGTGCCGCTTCCAAGGTGCTTGCTTGCAATCTTCCACAAGCTGTCACCCTTCTGCACAGTGTAAATCGTGGCTGTTTCTGTGCTTGCCGCTTCCTGCTTCGGCTGTTCGGCAGGCGTTTCAACCTTCACACCGCCAATCAAAGCCGCCACACGTTCACGGAATGCGTTCATGCTGTCACCGTGTTTCTTCTGCCAGTTGCGCGGGTCTGCATGATTGTTGCCATAGCCTGCGGCATATGCTTCATAGTGACCAACTACATTGCTGACAGGAATGCTGTATTCCTTGCAAAGGTATGCACACAGTTCAGCAGCGGCATCGAATGCCTTCTTGTAGTAGTCAGCATTGTTCAGGTTGTCTTCGCAGATTTCAAACTGGATGTGGCTGTTGTTGTAGCTTCCCTTTTTGCCGCTTGCAACGCCCCAGGCGCGATGATCCCACGGCAATGTCTGGTAGACTTTCACCGTGCCGTCAGCCGCTTTGCCGATGAAGGCATGCACACATTTGCTGATCCCGGAACGGTTCCAGTCATTGTTGTATTTGTTCTTGCCAAGCACACCGTCATCAGGAGCTACATAACGGTTCAGATTCGGGTTATTCGCGCCAGTGCTGTGAACTACAATGCCTGAAGGCGTAATCTTCCTCCCGGCTTTGTAGCAGTCGTTTTTGGTTAGAAATTGTTTTCTGATCTCAAGTGCCATCACATGTCAGCCCCTTCAGCGGCTTCGACATGTTCAACGGCAGGCACAATCACAGTATCAGATGCCGCCTTGGCATCCACAAGACCTTCGGCAATGATGTATGCCATCAGTTCAGCACCAGCCATCACAATAGCAGTCACCTGCGTTACGGTATTTTCCGCAATGCCAAAGGCAAGCAGGAGCATGCTCACAAAGCCGGTAATTGCAATCCACAGCTTGCGGGAAGTCAGTTTGGTTTTCCAATCGATCATATTTCCATTTCTCCTTTCAAAATCACATGATTATTTGGGCATAAAAAAAGCACCCTTGTCAGGTGCTTGCGGGAACTCCAATGGAATCATCCCCTTTCACGGCATCAAAAAAGCACCGCGCCTTTTGGCAGGTGCTTTACTAATTTACTTTAGACACAACCAAACCCACATAGTCAAAATCGTTCGGATTGGTAGAAGGCATGATCCTGTCGATTTTATACTTGTCAGATTCGGTGGTTACTGTTTCGCCAACCTTGAACACTCTATCGTTCTTAACCCTTAGGATTAAGCCCATAGACGTGTTAAACGTCCCTTCGGTAATCACTTTCGTCATATGTCACACCTACCAATTCTTCAAACTTGCTTTCCCATGTGGCAAGGTTTCGCTCAATGTCTTCAAAATCCACGTCATCAAAGCCATACGCATAGCCGTTTCGCAATAGCTTTCTGTTTGCCGCAACTTCTCTTGCACACAATTCAACTGGATCTGTGCTGGACAGTTCACCGTACTTCACAGCTTGTGTCCAGTGAATGATTTCTTCATACAAAGCAGATGCAGAAGGAATTTCGCCAATGTGCATGATATAGCCGCCACCGTAAGTTGCTTCAGCGCCAAACACTTGCATATACGCCAGATCATCACCAGTGGCTTGCAATACAGTAACGCCTTTCTTTTGAAGATTTGCCTTCAGTTTGGCGTACTTCGAAGCATCCATAGGATTAACAACTGTCGTTCCATCCTTGATTTTCCTGACAGTTTTCTTCGTATTAATTATACCACTTTTTCCTTGCTTTTCAAGGGTTTCAGCCGCTTTCAGGTACTTCTTTTCGAAGTCTTTGAAGCTGTCTGATTTGTCAAGTTTGAAGAATTCTGCACGTTCTTTCAGTGTGGCAAGTTCATCCGCATCCAGCGCAGACCGCGAACGTGTCAAGGCAACACAACGGCAGTTACAGTCTTCGGCAGGATCGCCAAAGTCACCGGGATACATTGCCTTTTTGCCGTGCATTTCAAACGGTTCATCAGTTTCCCGAATTTGACCGTCAAGTGCTCTGTGAGTAGGTCTTGTATCACCGTCAAGCGTTGCGTCCCACTGTTTCACCACATCGGCACCCTTTGACTTGGCAACCTGCCTGGCATCCTCTGCGGAAGCCTGCTGGATTCTGTGGCCTTCTGTTCGAACAATGGTCTTTGCACGGCTGATGGGTGCATTGGTTCGGAACTGGATGTTCCTTGCGATTTCATCATACATCATGCCTGCTGCAATACCACGGCTGATCTCACTGCTGACCGTTCGTTTCAGCTTGTTCACATCAATGCCAAGCTTCGTGTACAACGGCTTATTTAGCCTTGTATCGGTCATTACAGCCTTGATAGCAGCGTTCTGATCGATGGGGGCAATAACAGGAACATCCTGCCCATGAAGGTCATACATGGTGCCTACAAACGCATCTGTGTATGTGTCATGCAGGTACTGATTGATGGTGGTGTATTCATCGCTGTGCAGTTTTTCCAGCGCAGCTTCCACCTGTTTCTTCAGCGTTTCCTGATACTGTCTGTGGTAAATCCTCGACTGCGTTTCAGGCATGGATTGAAACATCTGGATCTTCAGGTTGATGTCCTTCAGAGCTTCCTTGTACTCTTTTTCAAGTTCATCCAGCACCAGCTTTTCCATTGTAAGCTGATGCTGGATCACTTGTTTCTGACGTTTATTCAATCAGCACACCTTCTTCACCCGGCACTTCCTCAACCATTGCATAAGGATCGTTTTCTTCCGGGTCAGGAAGCTTGCTCTTGATTTCGTCATAGTCCAGATCGTACACATCGCAGATCTGTTCAACGGTCAGTTCATCGCCAAGCTGCATGGCAGTGGAAAGCAGGGTGTTGATTCTTGTCTGCTGTTCCTGTGCCTGCAATAGGGCAATCTGTGCCTTTTCCTGCTCATTGATGATGGTTTCACGCTCAAAATTGAAGTACACGTCCGTAATTGTGTAAGCCGTGTGGTTCTTCTTGTTGATTTCATCCAGCACAAGGCGAAGCATCTTCAGCAGAACTTCTTCCAGATTGGGCAGCAGGCCTTCGCATTTCAGATCCAGATTGTAATATGCCGTCTTGATCTGTACGCTGACCGTTGAACCTGAATCCTTCAGGGCTTCCGTGTTTACGCCCATGCCAAAGAAGAAGATGTTTTCCTTGTCAATCTCCATCTTGGTTTTACGGGCTTCCACGGGAATGTCAACCGTCTGCACATCAACGCCGCCATCTTCAGCAACGCCGATATGTTTCTTTGCCTTGATGTTTTCAATCAGTTCATCCAGATCATCGCCCTCAAAGCCCTTGACCACATACAACGCTTCCTGTGTGTCCTCGATGTTGTTGGAAAGGCCAACGTTCATCACGTCATAGTCATCAATCAGGGCTTTAATCAGCTTCAGGTCACTGCACTGATTGTCATTGTTGTCAAGGCGATAGAAGGGGATTTCACCGTAATCATCGCGGTACAGCTTCTTGCCCTTCTTCAGCATCGTGTGCGGCTTGGGGTTGAACTCTTCGTCTTTGTCCAGTTCGATGTCCCCTTCATCAATCTGCACATAATAATAGGTCTGGGATTTATCCCAAACCTCAATGCGCTTGATGGCTCTGCATTCGTCATCGTATCTGTCAATGTACCAGCGAATCACATAATCACAATGATCCTGTGTTTCCCTCGCCCGTACTTCCACCACGCCAAGGCTGTCAGCACATTCAAATGCGGTTCGCCCTTCGTCATCACGATAGGCGTACATGAACTCCCAGCCCTTTACGATGGTGCCAAGCAGGAACTTGTACAGCTGTGCCTTGAATCGTTTGTTATCATTGAAATAGATATCCAGTTCCGTTTGCAATTCTGGGATATCGCTGTTGAACTTGCTTTCTTTGCCGGATAGCATGTACTGCGCTTGCTGTTTGGCAAGCAGATTGAAAAACGGGTGAGGGATTTTGTAATTGCTTCTCAGCAGGTCTTCTTTGATGATCCCTTTCCCATCCGTGAAGAAAATACGCTTCTTCAGAATGTCATGTTCACCCTCGAAATAACGAATGCCAGTCTTTGCAAGCTGCTTCTTCATGCTTGCACCGTCATTGTCAATGAATTTCCTGATTTCATCTACCGAAAGCATTCTTTTCATCACCTCCAATTAGGTCATAGAAAAGCGGGACTGGTTTCCCAGCCCCGCAAGGGATTAGTTTTTACTTGCTGCCGCCAGCGCCATTACGAACGCGCCAGCGGCAATCCCGCCGATGAAAACGGGGATCAGCCATAGCCAGTGGATCATGTTATGCACCTCAAATCTTGGTTTTGTCCAGTTCGCCGGTGATGGTGCCGTCAACGGTGTAGTCCTCAAGGGCACGGAACTGGCTTGCAAAGGTTGACCAGTTTGATGCTGCTTTGTAGCTGTCTACCAGTGCAGCAGGAACATAGATATACCCGTCTTTATCCCCATTGGGGTTATAGGTCGAGTTTACAGTTCCATAGAAATGGTAGCAGTTTGTAAATGCGCTGGTATTGGCGAGCGTACACATTGTTTGCGACCGCAAAACAACCGCAGTCAATCTTCGGCAATCGCCAAACATGTTGGCCACAATATTTTGTATGACCGGCAGATCAATCGTTTTTAATGCATAGCAGTATCTGAATATATATGAGTCACCAGTTGTCAGCGATGGTAGAACGATATGCGGCAAAATACTGCAACCGTTGAATGCATTACTGACTATCTTTTTCACCTTTGGCATATTGATTGAGACCAATTTTGTGCATCCATAAAACGCATTGGTCTCAATAGTGGTGGCATTCGGCAAATTGACGGTTGTCAATGCCGTTGCACCGCGAAATGCGTACTGCCTTACAGATGTGACATTGCTGTTCAGCGTTGTCAGCTTGTTTGTCAGCAGTTCTGCAAGTTCATCACCGCCCCCGCCGCTCTCAATCCCCGCAATCGCCGCAGCCATCCCATCCAGACTCAGCGCATCTGTGCCGCCTGTTTTGGCGCGGATCGCGTCTGCAATCGCGGTCATTTTTTCAGCTACAGTAGCCATTTACCACGCACCTCCCAACAGGGTTTCTTCGATGTAGGCTTGCACATACGTCTCGGTCGCAAACTTATCGTCTGGCTCAACACGCGTCAACGTACCGTACATATCCAACCGTACTGCACTGCCATCCGAGCTTACGAAGGTCATGCAGATATTTTCGCCAACATACCCAAATTCACCGAGTCTATATGTTTTATACCCGGTTCCTTCCTCGTCCGTTTCAACCAGATGAATCGCAAAAACGCCATACCCGTATTCAGAAATCAGTGCTTCAAGGTTTGTTTCAAACACCTCGCCGTTGTCCGGGTCAATCAGCTTCAAGGCTCCATCTATTTCCATAAACATGAAAGTCGGAACCCCTGATTCCGTACCGCCCTCTGCATCCTGCCCGTCCTCGCCATCGTTGATGGTTGCGGTTTTAGTGCCGTTTTTGTCGGTGATGCGGATAGTGGTTACCTTGCCCGTTTTGCTCACGCTTACGGTAGGGCTAAAGCCGTCAACGCCGTCTTTGCCATCGGCACCATCCGCGCCAGGTCTTCCCGGCTGACCATCGAAGTAGTCTTTGCCTTTGACAGGCGTATAGCCATCTTCGCCATCTTTGCCATCTTTGCCATCTTTGCCGTCAAAGTAGTCCACACCCTTAACAGGTGTGTAACCATCTTTTCCGTCAATGCCATCTTTGCCGTCCTTGCCATCAAACAAACCGCTGTCCTTGGCTTCCTGCAATGCTTCCTGCACGGCCTGATCCAGCTGTTCTTCGTCAACACCGCTTTCTGGGATGTTTACGGTAATAGCTTCGCCACCGTCAAATGTAGCTTCTACCGCTCCCGTGAATGTAAGTTTTTTCGGCGTTTGGGTTCTAACCTTGCTGTATCCGAACATGCAAATTTCGCTTGTTTGTGTTACAACGGAAATTTTGTATGAAAGCACTCCAGGTTCGTATTCCATTGCACTTACGAAGGTAGGCAATTTGTTCGTCGGGTGAACGTTTGTGTGTACTGCATCATGACTGTAAATGTAAACTTTGCCGTCCCAATTAAACAAAACAGGCAATTTTCCTTCTGCTGCGGCCTTTCTAATATCACCCGCTCTGCAATCGCTTTTAATTACGCCACCTTCCTCAAACCAGTTGACAACAAAAAGCTCTTTGGTTGCTTCGCTGCCGGTTCCACCTTCTGGAATGTTTACAGTCACCTGCTTGCTACCGTCATACTCGGCTTCTACCGCGCCAGTAAATTTGAGTATGCTGGGGTTGGGGGTTTTGGCACAGGTAGTATACATGTATCGCACAACGTTGTCCGATGCAGGAATCTGGGCGTAGTAAAGCTGGATGCCTGAATAATTATAACCAGCCCCACGGTAGAAGGTCGGAACGGTTTCCTCAGTTCCACCATACAAAGGTTCTTCTTCCCCCCTGTATTTGTATACAGTTCCTTCCTCATTCAACAGCAAGCATACCTTTCCAGCCGCAGCCGCTTCTCTGATCTCTGCTACCGTTTTATCAGCTTTATTTCCGTCCAGAGTGCGCACAATAAACAGTTCATCGTTTTCAGCGTTTTCGCCCTGTTCGCCTTTCTGACCATCCATCACGTCAAACGTTTTGAAGCCAGCTGCATCCGTTACGGTAACACGATGACCGCCCTCAATGGTTTGCACATCCACTTTTGGCGATACGCCATCACGGCCATCCTCGCCGTTTTGACCGTCACTTCCGTCCACGCCATCAAAATAGTCTTTGCCTTTGACAGGCGTATAACCGTCAGCACCGTCCTTGCCATCAACGCCCGATTCGCCCTGAAGCGAATCAAGCCACTCCTGCTCCGTGCCTTCAAAGCCGTTTTTCACGGCAACCTCATAAGCAGAAAGACCGTTGATTGTTTGCGTGTTCTGAAATTTTGTATTCAGGCTTTGGTTTGTACTTTTGCCTTTGACGGAATACTGATTAGTGCTGTTGAATTTTACGTTGTACGCCATCAGATCACCTCATTCTTTGCTGTGTCGTATACACGCTCAACGAACGGGAGATTTTCAAAGCGTTCACCGTCTTCCGTTACCACCACAAGGCTGATCTCTGCACAAACATCAGCAGAAAGCCGCAGCGTTTCTTCCTGCGTCAACGCAACAGTCAGTTTGTTGTCAGTCAGAATGCAATCAGCCAGCGGCTTTTCCAACACAACAGTGTCGTTTTGCACAACTGTAACAAAGCCTTTTGCAAGCTGGCTTGTGTCGAGCGGAAGCTCAAATTCAAGATCCGGCGTTGTTCCTCTGATAATCATTCCGTGGTCATTCCTTTCTTATCCCGGTTCAGTTGGTGCTGCGGGATGTTTATGTCAGCCACTTCTTCTTGGAAATGTGCTGTTCAAGTGCGTACCTCATGGCATCCATAAGGTGGTTAAAATCATCAATCGGCACATTCAGCTTGTTGTCAAACTTGTCCTTATCCCATGTGTAGTTGCTGATTTCCGTCAGGAAGTTCACACACTTGGGATGAATGATGATTTCCAAGTCCTGAATCCACTGGATACCGTTCTGAATGCTGTCCTTGCCCTTTTGCGCGGCTTTCACGCGAAGTCCAAGGCTTTTCAGTTCGTCAATGGATTTCGGTTCGGCAGAATCGGCAGTGATTCGCTCCTTGCCGTATCCCATTTCTTTGATGGTATCGGCAATCTTTTTATTGCTCATGCCCTTGCCATACATTTCATCAAACACAAAAAGCCGCTTGTTCGTCAGATCAAGCAGCCCACAAAATAGTGTTGATGGATCGTTTGTATAACCAAAATCAAGGCCAAAGGCAGAAACAACGCCGGGTTGTTTCCGCACTTCGTCAAGGTTGAATGCTTCTTCACGCCAATTTTCGTACACAAGGCCGTCTGTTACACCCCAACCACCAAGACCTGCGACAGCATAACGCCTTGGGTTGCGTTTCTTCATGTCCTCGAACATCCTGATGTCAGAACCATCAAGCCATTCGTTGCACATGTAGTTGGTGGTGATGGCAAGGATGTTCCCATCCTCGCTGGTCTGGGTCTTCCGCTCCTTGTAGATTGGCTTTCCTTCAGTGTCGTAGCCAACAATTTCATCAAAGAAGCGTTTCTTCAGCCAGTGCTTTTCAGACCACGGATTGAAAGTGATTCTCCACTGTTTGAACAGTCCTTCCGGCAGTTCGCCACGGATGGATTCATCCAGCATGTTGAAATCATCTTCTCTGGTAATCTCATAAGCTTCTTCAAGCCATCCCCAGCAAAGGCAACCAACATCAACCGTGATGGACGTAACCTTCAGCGGATCGTCAAGACCTCTGAAGTAAATCTTCTGGCCTGTGGGCTTGTATGTGGCTTCCAGCGGATTCAGCTTGAAATCCCACCAAGCATCAACGCCCAGACGATGCACAGCCCACTTCAATTCTGTATAGCAGGAATCCTTCAGCGTTCGGTATGTCTTGCGGATCACCAGTGTGTTAGCCGCTGGATACTCCATCATTTTTACAATGAACCACAGTGCTGTTGTCTTGCTCTTTTTACTGGCTCGACTGCCTTTACAAGCACAATAACGACCCCTAAACCGCCAATATGTGCCGTAGCCGCCACCGACAACATCAGGAAGGCTTATTTTGTTTGCCGTTGGTTCATTCATCCAATATCACTTGACCCGTACAAAAGGCGAATCCCTGTTTGTTGCAATTAGGGCATTCAAGGTCTTTCAGCAATGTACCATCAGGATGAACTGCAACCCATCTGTGACCGCACCGCCAACACATTACTTCTTCAACAGTGTGCAACATATACTCTTCAATGTTATCAATCTTCAAGTTCTTCACCCCCAGAAATCACAACGGGAACAACGCCGTTCACATCAACGTTGTCGGTGAACAGACTGTATCGTCTGCCAAGCAATTCAGCTGCCTTGTTGGAATCTGACAGCCGTGAAGGAATCTCCACAATTTTTGGAGTTTCCCTCTTTTCGGTGCGCTTTCTCATTTTGCCATCTTCATCCAGCGCATAATAGGATTTTTCATTTACAAGGGTAACAACCACATGTTCGGAAAGCTCTCTGCGCATTACAGAAGTCAGGTAACGCAACACCTCATCCTGATCAGCAATCAGTTCTGATTCCTTTTCAGCCATCCGTTTTTCGATATATTCCATGATGTTAGGTTTTCTTAGGTTTTCAGTTGCAATTACTGCCGCTGTTTTCTCAGAATACCCGGCTCTGATTGCAGCCTGAGTAGCATTCAGGTCAATCAGGTATTCATCACAGAACCGCTGTTGTTTAGCCGTTAGCTTTGCCACAATCATCACCTTTCTTTCTTAATTAGCTCCCTACCCCCACCAGCAAGGAGAGAATCCCGCAGACATCAAAAATAGGGCTATTCGCCCCCCATAAAGCGATTACGCCCCATCTGCACTCCAATATAATATTAAATAGAAAAAGCCCAACAGGGTTTTCCCTGTCAGGCTTCTTTCGACAGTATAATGATATCACACTCAAAAAGTCAAAGGCTATACAAAAAAGTCAAAAAACATACAATCATATACAAAATGATCAAAAATATTTTCAGTTTTATGGATCACAAATCCCTTTGCAGCTTGAACACAGAACCAAGCAGTTTATCAAATCCCTCGTTATTGGAATGCTTCAGATACTGTTCATAAGTATCATACTTGTCCAGTTCGTGATACGGGCATCCATCATCATGAGCACAGGCATGGCTTCTTTTTACATAACCGCTTTTGAACCATCTGTGATCCAGACACCATTCACAACCTCGTTTGCGGTTTTCCTTGCTTGTTATCAGTCGCATTCTTTTCCCTTTCATCCAGCATAAGTTGTACATTCTTCATGGCGATACCGTGAATTGTTGTTGCCCAACTGTACGACTTGTTGTTCTTGATCGCAACATCATCCAAAGTGAAGTATTGTACATACACCTTGTGCAACAGGTCATATTCGGTCGGATTTAGCCTTTCAATGGTGCTGATGACATCACGCTTGGTATCTATCAACCTATCAACAAAAGCGTTTATTTCGGCTTCTATTTCAATGATTTTGCATATAGCATCTGCCATCTTTTGTGGATTGCCAGAGGTCTGTACACGATCAGCAGACAACTGCTGTGTGGTGCTGGTAGCCATGGCCTTCCACTGTTCCTTTTCGGCTAATTTGTTTTCAATCAGCTTGTCCAGCTTTTGAAGCTGGCGAAGGTAATCTTTTGCTTTCACTCTGTTCATTCACTCCTTTCACATTCCTTCCAATCAGTTCATCCATCGTCATATCGAACACATCAGCCAGTGAAGCCAGTGAATCAACATACGGCAGTTTGCAGCCATGATAATATTTGTACAGGGTTGATGGTGACATCCCGGCTTTCTTTGCAACATCGTAATAAGACCAGCCCCGTTCGGCTGTCAGCTTCATCAGCCTTTTGGGGAAATTGGATCGGTATTCCTCCCGTGTGATGTTGATTCCTCCTTCATCAAAGGGCAGTTGTTTTCATCCATCGGCATGATCTGACCTGTTGCGAAGTCATATTCGCAGTAGCCAGATGCATACAGTGGGCAGGAAAGTGGATTGCAGGGGTTATTCACCCACATCACCATTAATGGCTTCTTCCGTTTCTTTCCACAAATATTCGTTTTCAAGTTCAAGTTCTTCGGTTCCACGCATTTCAGAAATGTACTTTGAAACATATTTCGGTGCGCATTCCGTGCACAAATCCATGTATTCATGGCTTTCGGCGCTTTCATAGCCCCAATCACTGTGCCATGTGTGGACTTTAACATATCGCGAATCTTCATCCCGTATTTCACAAGGAAGGATTTTCTTTTTGCATTCGTCACAGGTGATGTATTCAAGATCATGGTATTGTTTGGTGACAACCTTTTTGTTGTATGGTTTTCCGAAGTGTTTCATGGTCAATCCCCCTTCGTGTTTTCCTTGCAAACGCCGCGCCATTCCCATTTGCACGGATCGCAATACGGTTTTTTGATGTTCTTGCAAAAACTGCAGTCCTCCACTCCATCCAATGACATCGCTTTGGCAAGATCACGCACCGCCGCATCCCTCTCCCGCTCAACCTGTGCAAGGCGGGTTTCAAGCTGCTGGATATAGATTAAAGCGTCATCTTCTACGGAACAATATCCATCGCCCTGCGTGTGGCAATCTTCATCGTAAGGGCAATTAGTGCAACTGACATCTATTGTTCCGCAATGGTAAAGCCCCTTCTTGATCTCCTCAGGCGTTTTCATCTTCCCGCTTCCTTTCCACATGTTTGATCAGCATCGCTCTGGTCAGCAATCCAACACCGCCGGGAACAGGTGTTATGCGTTCTGTGCCAGCAAAATCAACATCGCCGCAGAGCTTGCCGTCCTTCATACGGTGGATACCACAGTCAACAACAACTGCATCGGGGCTGACAAAAGCGAGCTTGAAATGTTTCGGAACACCAGCAGCCACAACCACAGCATCTGCGTTTTCTGTCAAAGCTTCCAAGTCAAACGGAGTGGTTTTGCTGTGGCACACGCTTACCGTCATATCCTCATCCAACAACATCTTTGAAAGTGGTTTGCCAACCAGCTTCCCTCTGCCGATAACAACAGCATGCTTGCCTGTCAACTCACCCAGTTCCTTTTTAAGCAGATACACAATGCCTTCGGGCGTACAGGGTTTGAATTGGCTGATATCACTCAGGCCGTCAACATCTTTGCTGCTGTAAATCAAGCTGGAAAGCCATTCTGCATCATAGGATTCTGGCACAGGCAACTGAAGGATGATACCTGTTACTTCGCTGTTCTCGTTCAACGACCGTATGCAGTCTGCTATTTCGTCCTGAATAGCGCCATCCTTGAAAGCACAATGCGTAAATCCGAAACCAACACGTTCGCAGTCCTTCTTCTTGCCCTTGATATAGCTTTGAGAAGCAGGATCGTTACCAACAGAGATGACAGCAAGATGGCCGTTACCAGTGATGCTGTCGAGGATTTCATCAGCGTAGGCTTTGCAGTTAATCATTTTTCGCACCATCCTCTTTCAGAAGCTCGGCAAGGTCTTCCACAACACCACAGAATCCTTCGCTGATTTGCTGATTTTCAACACCCCAGCCCAAACCGTCAATTCTCCCCATTATTTCAAAGAGCTTTTCACGCTGTTCCTGTGTCATTCGGAATCCTCCTTGCTTACCAGTCCGCATTCACAACAATTTTTTCATTGCATACGATTGCACTTGCGATCATGCTGTGGATTGCTTCAGCATCATACAAATCGCTGTTTTTTCTCGCAAACAGGCAAGCTTCTTTCATTTGTTCAGAAGTGAGAGTCATGTCTTTTGCGTACCAGTCATTTTCCTCCGTTCTTTGCTCAAACGGCACATAATAACCGATAGATTCCAAAAGTTCACGCCAGCCATGCCCACCACTGTTCAATTCGCAAAGGGTGTTGCGGTATACTGGTTTGCCACAATGTGGGCAAGGAATATCAATCTCCTTGCGGAAACGTATATCAAGGCTCATTTTTCTTCCTCCTTCGGCGGTTCGGGCAGCGGCATCCAGTGGGTGACAAGCCTTGTGAGGTTTTCAAGATCTTCTGTCAACCATTCGCCATCGCCATAGTACATAGCTCTTTCAACCGTGCAGGCATCAGCTACCCAAACCAGATAATCCGCATCATCCTCCGGCAACCTGTCCTTCACGCTGATCCATTCAGCCATCCTTCTTCACTCCATCCATCTTCGCGCCGCAGTTGGGGCAATAGTCATATTCACAAAACCTTGTAAAATGATCATAGAACACGGATTGCTTGCAAGCGGTACACTTGAACTCCCTTGAATGGTTACAGTATTCATCCATTTTTTCCCACCGTCCATGCACTACGGGTTCGGCTTCAATGATCGTGTCAAGCCACGTATTAAACTTTTGGCAATTTTGTTGACAATATTTCTTTTCGCAACTACGGCAAGGATAATCATCAGCAACAAGCAAGAGCATTATTGTTCACCATCCATTCGCGCCCCACAATTGGGGCAGTAGTTGTGCGCATAATCCTGAGGGCATCCGCACAAGCTACAGCGATGCAACCATTGAGTGCGCGAAAGCTGACCGCACTTCTTCCAGAAGCCATGCTTCACAGGCGCGTAGTCGAGGGTTGGTGCAGCATCGATTTCACTTTTTTTGATTGCAGAACAAATACTAAAACCAACATCGTCCGAAAGCACACAAGGCTTAAACTGCAGCGCATCCGCGTCAATCGGTCGCATTGGAATCCTCCTCCCAGTCATCAATTTCCCATTGGCAAGGATAATGCGCTTCAAAAGCCCTTGTTGCTACGCCAAGAGGGCAAACCGGAAAGCCTGTGTATTCGTTTTTTTTACGAAACGGGCAGTCTACGCACAGTGTGTCCACACAGATTCCTCTTACCTCCACCAACGCCCTTTTGAGTTCCTCAATCGTCATGGAATTTCACCTCATTCAGATACACGCCAAGGAAAACGAACAGGATAGCAACCAAAACGAGTGTTGTGGCCACTATATTTCACCATCCTTTATCCGACAGCCACACAGAGACCATGCAGGTTACAGCACCAGCGGCGATTGATCCCGCCCAAGTTGGAAGTACTGTTTCTATCAAAGCGAGGCCAACAACAAATCCAATCGACACCGATACGATAAATTTGAATAATTCCTTCATCAGCTTTCCACCCTCCTGATCTGAGCATTGCGAATCAGCTTCCGGCACAACAGGCACGGTTCTGCCTTTTCAATCCGTTTGCCATTCTCAAGGCCAACCAGATACAGCGTTGCACCGTTCATGTCAGCCCTGTTTGCATTGATAATGGCGTTGGCTTCTGCGTGAACCGCCTGGCACATTTCGTACCGTTCGCCGTGGGGAATATTGTGTGTAGCTCGCCAGCAGGAACCAACATCACAGCAGTTATCAACGTTTCTGGGTGATCCGTTGTATCCAGTAGATACAATCACATCATCCTTCACGATAACGGCACCATACTGCCTGCGAATGCAGGTGGAACGTTTTGCTACAGCTTCAGCAATTCCCAGAAAATATTCATCCTTGTTCAGTCTGTTCATTTGATTCTTCTCTTCTTTCTTATACGTTCAGATGTTTCGGCAAATTCGGACATTACAACCCGTTCCAATGCGCGTTTTTCTCTTTCAGCATCGCATTCATGGCGGTAGTTGATGTATATTTCGCACTTGGTGTGGCAATCCCAGCTTCTGTTAGGGCAATCCCGTTTGCACTCTGGCCTGACACGTGTCACGCCTTCCATGCCCTTATACCAGCTATGCACCTACACACTCACCTGCTCTTTGTTTCGCGGTTTCCCGCAGCTGTGTTTGCCTTCAGGGCATGCACCACGCACACAACCTGGGCCAGCGTCAGCAAACAGTGAATATGCATTTTCCTTGCAAATTCTCAGCATTTCATCAGCCATCTCTCTGATTTCCCACTGTGCGCGATTGCAACAGCGCAGGGAAAAGAAGTGCCGCAGTTCACGGGCGTTCATGGTCACAACCAGCTTTGTTGCGCATGCGTTGGGAAGCACGAACCTTGCATCCTCCGGCGTAACATCGTTTTGCAGCCATTCGCAGTACCACATGTGCATCATTTCCATTTGGTTGTGATAGCGTTTTTCGGCATCTGCACCAAGGGCAAGAATGGCAGGCGGCGTTACATAATCAAATCCATCTTTGTAGCTCACGTAACGCTGGCTCTGAACGCTGAATGAAGCGATCCTGTGCCGGGTAAGCTGTGCAAGCAGTGCGCGGCTCACCCCTTCGATCATAAAACTGAATTTACAGTGTTCCAGAACACTTTCATGCCCACCAGCCATAGCATTCAGCAAAGCCTTCCAAGGGTCTTTGGCGTTGTAGCACATGCCAGCTGCCGTTGCGCATACAGTGGGGTCAGGTCTATCCAGCAGGGTTACTTTCATTGGCTATTCCTCCGATTCAAACAGTTGCATCATCAATTCCATTTTGCTTCGTGCCGCCTGCTGCCGCCTGCCGGTTGATGTCACCTTGCAAGGCGTACACATTTCAACCAGACGGTCATAAATGCGTTTTTTCGTCACATCATCGGTTTCTTTCATTGCCTTCATCGTCAGGTTCGTTGTAATGATCAGCGGCTTCTTTGCCTTGTAACGGGTGTTTATGATCTCATAAACCTGTTCGTTGCTGTATTCGGTGTTGCGCTCCGTGCCTACGTCATCCAGCACCAGCAGAGGAGCGTTTGCCACCATGTGCAGCACATTCCCACGTTCCGCTCCAAAGTCTTTGGTCATCGCTGCCACCAGCTTGGGAATGGTGGTCATGGTGGCAGGAATGTCCATGTCAATCAGCGCGTTGGCAATGCACCCGGCAAGAAACGTCTTGCCGCCGCCAACATCACCCCAAAGCAGCAAGCCGATATTGTTTTCTGCCATCTTATCCCACTTCTCAACATACTTCCTGCAACGTCCGCTTGCTTCTGGGTCTGCACCATCATCAGCTGTAAAGGTGCATTCCTTGTACTGCTCATCTGCCAGGCAGGTGTGGCGGTAGCGCTCAATTCGAAGCTGTCTTTCCTTCCGTTTCCGTTCGGCTTCCTCCGCTTCGCGCTTGTCCCGCTCGCACTTGCACATTCGCGGTCTTACGCACTTTGGGATCAAGCCCTTAACCTCAAACCACGCTTCTTTAGGCTCATTGCAATGTGCACACACGCAGAACCCTTCCTCGTTAAAAAGATCGTCTTCTGCGCTGTTGTCGCGCCTTAATGCTGGTTCCAGTATTTTGGCGAACAATCCAGCTTCCATGTCATCATCTCCTTACCACGGCACCTGATCGCCGTTGTCGTAATCGTTTGGGTTGATCTGGTTGGCTGCGGCTTTTCGTTTGTCGCAATAGTTACCGTCCAGTACCTTTGCCATGTTGGTACCATTCATCAGCCAGTCAAAGGTTGCAGTCCAGTTGCGGTTGTTACCGCCTTTCAGGAAGGAAGAAGCTTCAGCATTTTCAAACACAGCCCTGATATCATCAACCGTGTATGTTTTCAATCTGGCAGCTATGGCTTTCTTTCGTGCATCAGACAAAGAACGAAGGGAAGGGAAGGATTTGCAGATGGAGTTGTACATATCAGCGATCAGCTGATAATCTATCTTCTCTTTCTTATCTCCTTCTTTTTCTTCTTCTCCTTCTTTATCTGCTTGGCTAACATTAGCTTTACTGTTAGTTTTACAGTTAGATTTACCAGAAGATAAAAGGCGTTGTTTCTCCCTGTATTCCTGCATATAGTTGCGCATGTATTCCTTCTTGGATTCAAGCTGGTCAAGGTTCTGATGTTTTCCCCAGTTTGGAATGGTAATCACGCCATCTACAATTTCGACCATTCCGAATTCTTCAAATGTCTTTAGGGCAAGCTGTACTGTGGTTTCCTTCATTCGGAAGATGGTTGCAAGCATCTTGTCTGTGTATGCAATCTTATCGTTCATCATGAAAACGCCACTGTTGTTCTGCTTGCCAGCCAGACAAAGGAGCTTGAACCACACAACAATAATGGAGTAGGCATCAGGAAGACTTTCAATCAACAGGATTTTCTCATCATCGAAAATATCCGTTGTAATCTTGATCCACTTCACATCAGCCATCAGCATTACCTGCCCATACATATACTGCATATCGTTTACCGTCTGCGTGACGTGTCAGAATGGGATGCTTCTCTTTTCGAAGGTCACACACTCTTGCACCCAAACGGAAACAACCGTACAGTTGCAAAGCTTCCAAAGGTGTTATGCTTCCGTGCTTTTGCAGATGTTTCAGAATCTGCTGTTTGTGCGTTAGTTTGTCGTTCGCCATCAAATATCTCCTTTCTGTCTGTTCAGGCTCCTTTCCGTTTCAAAACCTTCAGGATACCTGGCTTTGAGCTTGTCAATGTTCATCCGCATGATGTGTTCCAAGTCATAGCCGATTGCCGTTGCCGTTTCTGCAACGTACCAGCAGATATCACCAAGCTCCTTGGCAATGTGCTGATAATCTAGCGGATGCCCCTGAAACAGGTGTTTCTTCACCAAATCGGCAACTTCTCCACCTTCCCCGGCAATGCCCAAAATGCCATTCTCAAGGTGTCCAGTGGGTGTAAGCAGCTTGTTGCTTGTCCGCATTGCCAACTGCTGATATTCATTGATCTGCATTTTGCTTTTCCTCTCTTGATTTCAAATCATGTCCAGCTTCCCATTCACGGTAAAGGTTGAACCAGTCATCAATGGTCATCGTTACCAGAATTTCAGCATGGTTCTTCCTGTGGAACACTGCCGGGAGGGCGTTGCCGCCCCCCGCTTCAGCATCCCGCTTGGCCTGTGCCATCCATTCATATAGTCTCATCTGCTCACAGTGCTTTGCTTCCACATGGATGCCGGGAAGACCAACCACATCAGATGCGTCCCCCGTGTTCCCGCAATACTGGGCAGTTCGTCTGGCTTCATAACCCTGTGAACGGAAGAATGATGCCAATGCCCTTTCAAAGCGAGCACCTTTCTGTTTGCTGTTAATCACCATTTCCCACCCCTTTTGCGGTAGGTGTAAGTGTTGATCCAAGCCATAAAAGCGCACAGAACGCCAATCGGTAATGCAATGATCACAAGCACCAGCATGCCGAAAAGCAAAGCGGTCAGCAGTTCTGTAAATCCCATTTATCAATCTCCTTTCTGATATCCGCGCCATTCGGCTTCGTTTTCACAACAGTTGCACATGGGCGGCTTCACTTTGCAGAATTCACAGGCCGAATTTCCACCCAAAACAAGCAACCGCTTGATATCTTCCTTGGCCTGTGCAAGCTCTACTTCATACCGTGCAAGGGTCATGCCGTCATGGGCAATCACCGTTTTCATGTATTCGTATTCCGCTTGAGAAATGGTAACGGTCTTTGCCATTGTCAATCACCTTCCAAGATGTCTGTAATTCTGGATGGATCGTAGAAGTTAATGCTCAAACCCAGCTTTTTGAACACTTCGTTGATGGCTTCTTCAGAGGAAAGCGAGTATACAACCTTCCTGTCCGCAGCATGCAACAGGCGTTTGCACCGTGCGTGTCCAAATCCGAATTCCTCATGTGCGGCCAACAGAAACCCCGCATAAGCATCTTTCAGGCAAAAGCTGGTTGTGATGTCCACGGCATCGTTGTATCCCCGGTTGTAGGCATCATCTAAATCCTTTTGGGTGATACCGTTCTTGGCCATCGCCTTTTCCTTCTGTTCGGGTGTCATGCGCTGATAGCGTGACAGTTTCTTCTTGTCTGACCGCCGGGATGCTCTGTTGCTCATGTTCCCTCCGAAATCATTCCAATCAGGTCGATCAATTCTGTGATGAACGTTTCAAGCGTTTCTTTGTTAAAGATGTAGGTTTCACCAGCACCGGATTTCGCGGCCATACGCACATTGCCTGCGTCCGGAAGCACCGTGTACCTCATATGCGCACCTTCAAATTCCATAATTTTCGAAACGCATTTCAAAACGGGCGGTTTTACTACGGACTTTTCTACATCCTTAGCCTTGGTTTTAAGCGATCCATATGGTGCCCTTGTCCAACTTTTGCCGCGCCCAAGGTAACGGCAAATGGTGCTGTAGCCAACGTCCAGTTGTTCCGCAATTTCGCGGTTTGACAATCCGTTGTCGCGCATCTCCTGTAATTCCTGAATGCTTACCGATTTCAGCAATGATTCAGCCATTGTTTTACCTCCTTAGAAGGGCAGATCATCGTCAAGGTCAACTTCCACAAATCCCTTCGGTGCTGCAGGCTGTGCAGGTGCGGTAAACCGCTGCTGTTCGGTTTCGGGTTCTTCCTCGCTCTTGGCAGCGCGATCACCAGCAATATGTACGTTGTCTGCAACCACTTCAAAAGCCTTGCGCTTGTTGCCGTTCTTGTCTTCGTAACTGCGGGTCTGCAAAGTGCCATTCAGACAAACCAGATTGCCCTTACGAATGTAGTTGCTCACAAACTCAGCCGTATGCCGCCAGCACACAATATCAATGAAATCGGATTCCCGTTCGCCGTTCTGGCTCTTTACATTACGCTGAACGGCAATGGTAAAGTTGGCAACGGCAATGCCGCTGTTGGTCTGTTTCAGTTCCGGGTCACGCACCAAGCGTCCCTGAAGGCAAATCACGTTCATCATTACTTATTATCCTCCTTGTTTTTCATCCACTTTTCGTCCTGCCATACAAAGCAACGCTTCCCGCTCTTGCTGTTCTTGATGGCAATGGCAACAATCCGTTTGTTTTCGATCACGATTTTTTCCACTTCAAAGCTGTCATAGCACTTCCACTTGGCACCTTCGCCGGAAAGGGCAGTGCAGTCAGCCGCCTTGATCCAGATAAACGGGGCTGTGTACAGTTCGCGCCCAATGCCCCAGTTGAAGCAGGCTCGTTTGAAGCTGTCACTGGCAAGCCCTTTTTCCTTTTCGGTGTTGCTTTCGGTGCCGGTGTCTTCTTTGCTGATCCACTGCTGTTTCTTATCGTCCCAGATGGACACAAAGCAGTTTGCATTATCTCTGGTGTGCTGCCGCTGCCAGTTCATGGCACCAACGGTTTCGTCCAGAATGTTCTGATCACACCTGGCATCCTTGTACAGTAGGATCGAAACGCCAGTCTGCTTTGCCTGTGCCACACGGCATTCAATTTCATCCGCTCTCAAATCACGGAACATGCACATGATGTTCACTCCTCTTCTACTGGTGTCAGTGGGCAACGCAAGCCCATGTCTTTTGTGAATTGAAGCACTTCTTCAGTCAACACGCATCGCTTGCGGTCGCGGTTGAATGCGTCCGTCAGACAGAACGGGCATCCATCGCAGTTGATGGCCTTCGGGTGAAAGCCAATCACCATTTCAAGCCGATACGGTACGGGGATGACTGTATTGCTCATGCTTGCAATCGCTCCTTTCCTTGTCGCATGTCCTGAAGCCTGATGGTCTTGCCTACGATCTGAACCACGTCTTCCCATGCAACCTTTTTGTCAAGCTCCAAAAAATCGTCTGCATAAACGGTCACCACTTCACCGCTTCGAAGGGCAACTGTTGCTTCCACCATTGTTTTCACTCCCTGTAATCAATGCCGTACTTATTCAGCAACATGATGGTTGCTTCGGTAAGTTCGGTGTTGCGGTCTGCAAGTTTGATCCGGCCTGTGATATCCTTCACATTCACTGTTTCGACAGGATCAATGACTTCAATAATCTGTTCCAGCTGTTCCAAAGCCGCTTTGTATGTATCCGTCTGGTGCTTGCATTCCTTCATGTTTCTGACCCCTTTCTTTTATTGAGGTCAGAACGGTCTATCATTCCCGGTTATCCAATAGTTTCGTTTTCCAGTCTTTTGGTGGCTATCCTGAAGTATGTTTCATCAATTTCAAAACCGATGAATTCCCTACACGTGTGCAAACAAGCGATTCCAGTTGTTCCGCTGCCCATGAATGGATCAAGAACGGTATCGTTAGGTTTTGACCACGATATGATGTGATCGTGTGCCAAGGCTTCAGGGAATTGTGCTGGATGGCATCGTTTTGCATTGCTTTTTTCAGGTGCTATTTCCCAAACGTTATGCCGTCTGCCATATTCAGCAATTCTCCTTTTCCCGTAGCCAGTCGTTCTTATGGTTGTTCCATCCGCTTGCCTTGCAGATCCATGCTGAATGTTTCCGCAACACTTGTTGGGCTTGTCCTTGATGATGTTTGTTGTTTTGGGCTTCCCTTTGGAAAATATGAACATATACTCAAAAACATTTTCATATCTGTTCATGCCGCCTATTGCTCCGCAATGTGGCTTTTTCCAAATCATTGTGTCAAACAGGCTGAACCCCAGTTTCACAAACCACAAAGCCTGTTTGAAACTGGAAGTTGTTTCGCTTCCGTTCACTGTTGCATCAGCAACAATCCAAACAACCACACCGCCTTTCTTAGTCACACGGAACAGTTCATATGCAATGGCTTGGAACTTCTCATAACACCACTGATTAATGCTTCCGTTATATGTACGAAGGTTGTCATATGGTGGGCTTGTAACAGTCAAATCAACGCTTTCGGCATCTAATGATTTAAGCAAATCCAAACAATCGCCATTTTGTAAGACCATTCAACCACTACTTTCTTGACATAGTGGTCAGAAAACGGACTATCATTCCGGGGCTATTGCTTGTCCTTCAAACCTGTGAAAACATGAGCAATTACAGGTACAGGCCAGCCGTTTCCAATTGCCTTGTAGCTTTGGCTATCGCTTACTCCGGCAGTGTATCCATCCGTAAGGCCTTGACAACGCTCATATTCCAGCACTGTCATTTTTCGTGCTCTTCCACCATCAAGGATTTTCCGATGCTGACCTCCACCACAAACGGCAGTAAGGCAACCAACTTTGTGTTCTGGATTGTATACGCGCCTGTGCATTTCTAAGTTTTTACACACAACGTGTGCACATACTTTTTTGGCCATGTCCACGCCTTCAAGCGTGTAATTGTAGAAGTATTTTTCTGGAACATCCTTCTGCATGATGTCGCGCAACTTGGCACTGCACTCTTGAAGTTTGTCCACTTCCACAGGTATGTTTGTCCAAAACAGGCGTGGCCTGTCTTGTGGTAGGAAACAATTTGCGTTGATAAGGATGGGCTGACAGCCCAGCAGTTCCGAAATGGTTTGCTTGCTTTCTTCGTTCATACTTGCCACGTTTTCAAACAAGAAATATTTTGGCTTCATTTCCTCCATAGCCCTGACAAACTCAAAGAACAGCTTACTTTTGCCTTTCAGATTCTGGCGCTTATGTGCCTGAATGATCGAAAGGCTTTGGCACGGGCTTCCACCAATCAGAAGGTCGAAATGCTGATATTCGGTGAAATCGGCCTTCGTCACATCGCCTTTGTGCTGTATGTCAGGCCAGTTCTTTTTGCTGATCTTGATTGCACTTTCGTCAATCTCATAAGCCACATACTCGTCAACTTGAATGCCGGACCGTTCCAGCGCAAGCCGTCCGCAGCTGATACCATCGAACAGGCTTAAAACCTTCATTCCACCACCACTTCCTTCCTGAAATGCTTGTCCACACACGCCTTGCAGAACACTTCGTCATCGTCGTTCCTGTAAGCGCAATCATCTTCTATGGCATGTTCGCAGTAATCGCACACCAGCGTTTGGCCTTCTTCGATTTCCAGCTTGTGGTTCTTATCAAGGCACTCCGCGCAAACTGGCCTGTCATCGTTCAGTTCGTAATAGAAATTTTCCATTACTGGGCCGGGATGCTCACAGCACCTTGGCACCTGTTCTTCCAGCCTTGCCAGTTCGTTGTAGTACGCTTCTGCATCGGCTACAGGATCATCCGTGTATCGAAACATCAGCGTTTCCCCTCCTTCAGCCGCTTTTCTTCGTACTGGTAGCCGAAAACCGCCAGCACAATGCCGGAAACGAACATCAGGCCGAATGCCCAAGCCGGGTTTCCGTCAATGGAACACATGCCCAGCATGAACATGAATGCCGCCAGAGTGGTTACGATATTGCCAATGGTCTTCATATTGCTTCCTCCGATTCTTCGTTTGTCTCGATCTGGTACTGCACTTTCACGCCCATCTGGTCTGCGTACAGTTCAACCAGAATCGAAAGGATTTTCTTTGCAGAAGGTGGTTTGTTTATTCCTGCCATTCTGGTTGCTCCTTTCGCTTGCTTGCGATTATCTGAATGTTCAGATTTCTTGGTTTTCAGCTTCTGCCAGGGCGATCGTCGCTTCGATGTTCTCAGGCGTGATCCCAGCCTTGGCAAGTTCCTTGCCGCGCTTGTCCAGATTGCGAAGCTGGTACAGGGCTTGCCGCCGCTTGTACTTCAGCCGCATTTCCTTCCGCGCCAGCTTTACGAACTCCGATTGCTGAAGCCTTGCGATTTCCGCTTCTACGGCTTCATCGGTCAGCCAGTTGTTAGGCATTGTGTTCATCCTCCCAGTTGTACTGCTCCAGCAGTGTGTAGCCATCTGCCATGTAAAGCTTCACAGTTCTCATGGCTTCCTGCTCGCTATTGGCTTCGGTGAATCCCACTTCACCGTTCGGGGCTTGGAACTTCAGAACAATCATGGTGTTCGCTCCTTTGCTCAGTGCATCACATAAGAAATTAGCTTAAAGCTAATCATTAGCCAAAAAAAAGAACATCAAAAGTGATTCCGTAGACTTCGCAGAGTCTGTCAATCTTCGGCTTGTTAGGAAATGTTTTCCCGGTTTCCCAGTTCTTCAGGGTGCTTACAGCAACACCCAGCTTTGCGGCTGCTTCGGCCTGCGTCAGGTTCGCGTTTACTCTTGCGGCCTTCAGCGTGATCTTCGGCATTTTCTCCCCTCCTTTCCAAGGTGCCATCGTCAGTGTGACAATCTCCGTTGTGGGTTGTCATTACTTCAATCTGACCCAATAGCGGAAGGTGTAGGACTGAAACGCAGTGGGCTTGCTACCGTAGCGGATTCCACGCACAATCGCGAGGTTTTCCTGCTCGGTGTAGCTTCTGGCATAACCAGAGTTGACAACCTTCCACATCTCAGCGTTCACGATCTTGCGCACGTCCTTGCCCTGCATCTCAACCGGGATGTACTTGTAGTAATCATCCCCGAGAAGATCGCGCAGTTGCATGCTTGTGTAGGGCTTGCCGATTTCCATCAGCTTGTAGATTGCGCGAGCCATCGTCTTTTCCATCGTGTTCCCCTCCCGTTAGTCGGTCGGTTGGTTCGGTTACTTGCAGGGTGGTTAGGATTCACGCCCCCACCTGCACCCAAGTAGGTTCACCGTCCGGTGTTGCCCTGTCTTGCGGCGTTCTCAGGCTTAAGCCGTACTCTTATCTCAGCCTAACCGTTTACCGTCCCTGCTTCCTTTGGATTAGCTTAAAGCTAATCGCAATGTTATATTACAATAGCGTTAGCCAATTGTCAATAGCTTTTAGCTAATTTTTTAAACTTTTTTATTGCTTTTTAAGCTAATTTCTTCTATAATATAGAAAGCAAGGGAGGTGATAAAGTGACGAATGAATGGTCGAAAGAAGTTTTTTCTAAGAACCTTCAAATGTATATGGAGCGTTCGGGAAAAACACAAAAAGAACTTGCTGAAATTATGGGTGTTACAGCACCAACATTCCACGAGTGGGTAAAAGGCAAAAAGTTCCCGCGAATTGATAAGGTGCAAAAACTTGCTGATTACTTCGGCATTCTGAAATCAGACCTGATCGAAGAAAAAACAGAGGAAAGAAGGGAAATGCAAAAAAGCAATGATACTCTTGCGAATATCATTGTACGTTTGAGAACTGATAAAGCTTTTTTGACTGCCGTAGAAGCGTTGTATGAACTCGACGCCGAAAAGCTATCAAGCGTTTCGACTCTTTTGAAGTAATTGCAGAATCAAGTCTAACATGGCAACATCGGTTGTTTTGTAAAGCGCCATTGTGATGGCTGATATGTATTCTTCCTTTTCATTGATTGGTTCTTCGATCAACTCAGCCAATCGCGGGAGCATGACAACAAGCTTATCTGCCTGTTCTTTTGTCAATGTCTTGATGAAGGCAATTAGTTTTTCTACGTTGGTCATACGGGGTTTCTCCTCTCAACCGGGGCTTTGGTTTTATGAGAACGAACGTTCTAAAAGTTATCCTACAAAAATATTTCTGAATCGGCAATACCTTTTGCCACATTCGAAATATTAAAAACTTTAAGTAGAGAACAAGCGGGTGCGACGCAGCACCACCCGATCACACCCGCCGCCCGGAATGATAGGCCATCTCTGACCCACCTGAATGGTATCATGTTTTAGCACGATAATACAGCCTATCATAAACGGATTGCCATGTAATATGCACGGATTACTGTGTAAATATATGCGGTAACCATCCCCCGTTATTTTAGCGAAAAACAGTACCATTTTACGATGTGAGGACAAAAAATATGAAAACAAGGCAAGACCCGTCAACGAAGCCATACTACCGCTGTCTGTCATGCCAGAATTTTAGAAAAGCATGCGGAGGAATACCAACGCGAGGAATGGATTTGCAAAATTGGTGTGAGTACATGCGCGATGTGAAGGATGTTGCGCGTTTGACAAACGCATATATAGCGCAGGCGGCAGAAGTGTCCATCAAGACTATAGAACGCATCATGGCTATCAACATTGATCAGGACATTATGAGAGCCACCGCAAGAAGAATCGAACTTGTTATCGTTGGCGATGTCGGCAGGCACATTTGCGAACTTGATTACAATGACGGAACTGCAACCGAAAAGGTGAATAAACTGCTTGAAGAAATCGACTACTGGCGAAAGGAAAATGACCGCAAGGCCAGGATCATTGACAAGCTTCTTGGTCAGTAATAAATAAATAGCAATACAAATTTGGAGGAACAAAGGGAGAGAAAAGAAATGACAGTATTTGAAAAACAAAACATCATAGAATCAGTGGCGGCATATGTCCGTGTATCCACACAGGAACAAAAGCTTCACGGCCTATCACTGGATGCCCAGAAAATGAAGCTGGAAGAATACGCAAAAGAAAACAACATGAAGATTGTCGGCTGGTATGTAGATGAAGGTGTATCCGGCAGAAAGAAGATTGCAAGAAGGCCAGAATTACAGCGAATGATTCAGGATGCCGAAAAAGGCAAGTTTGACCGTATCATTTTTATCAAGCTTGACCGTTTCTTCCGCTCCGTGGCTGAGTATCATGAGTGCATGAAACGCATTGAACCTGTACTGTGGACTGCAACCGAAGAACAGTACAATCTCACCACGGCAAACGGCAGACTGCTTGTCAACATGAAATTGACCATTGCAGAATTGGAAGCCGACCAAACAGGAGAACGAATCGATCTTACAAATGACTATAAAGTGTCAACAGGTCAACCGCTCACAGGAAAAATGCAAATTCCGTGGATCATCTGCACAGATAAAGAGACCGGCAGAAAAAAGATTGTCCGCAACCCTGAAACAGAACAGGCTATCACGGGTGCCATTGACTACTGTTTGAAACACCAAAGCAAACGGAAGGTTGTCAGCTATCTGAAAGCAAAACACAACATTGATATAGCCTATAATTCCGTTGCCAGAATTCTTGCAAACCCAATGCTGTATGGTGCATACAGAGATAACCCTGCATACTGCGAACCATACATCGACAAAGATACATTCGACAGATTACAGGAAATCGGCAAACGCAACATCAAAAACAATACCGCCGGGAATAGGTCTTACCTTTTTTCTGGAATGATCAAATGCCCTGAGTGCAACTTTACGCTTGCTGGATGCACACAGCACAGAAAGACTACAGCAGGCAATGTGTTACCGTATAAAAAATATCGCTGTGATAACCAAAGAAAAAACAGCAGATGCACATTCGTAAAATACATCAGCGAAAACGTTCTTGAAAGAATGCTCCTTGCCGATCTGGAAAAGCATCTGGAAAATGCAAAAATCAGTGCTGCCAATGTTCTTGATGCAGAAGATAACGGTATGAAGCAGTTTGACATTGACGAAATCAACGAACAGATAGAACGTTTGAATTACTCATGGAGAACAGGCAAAATTAAAAAGGTTGAACAGTACGAAAAAGATTTTGCCGAACTGACAGAAAAACTTGAAGCGGCAGAACGCGAACACAACACGGTTGAAGTAAAAGACTTTAGCAAAATTGAAAAAATCCTTGAAGGCGGATGGCGCGAAGTTTACAACAGTCTTGACGATGAACACAAACGCTCCTTCTGGCGTTCTGTTATACAATCAATAGAAATCAACTGGAATGACACAAAAAAAGAAATAACGAGAGTTAATTTTTTTTAACCTCGTTGTTCCAGTAATTCACCTTTTCCATTGGGAACGATATTGTTACTGTTACAATTTAGAAGGCTCATGTAGCCTTCTTTTTTATATTCCAATCAGAAAATCAGCAGACACATCAAGTGCAACGCAAAGGCTGTACAGCGTTTCAACGGAAAGCTTCCTGCTGCCGCGCTCAATATGCCCGATAAATGAAGTGCTAACCCCAATTTTTTCAGCAAGCCCTTCCTGTGTAAGCTCCAAAACCGTTCTCCTGATCCGTACACGTTTCCCAAGAAGCACATAATCCATTAAAAATCAACCTCCGGGCATATTATGCCATGCTTTCCCATTCCTGTGTGGCTTTCGGCACATTTCGACACAAACAAAAAAAGCCGGGGATCACTCCCCGGCTTTCTTACTTGTGCGCTTTTTGATTCAGGTATTTTTCAATTTTGTCAATCGTTTCAGTAACCGGGCCATTGCAGCCTTGTTCACGCAAACCTTTCAGGCATGCCAGAATGCCAAATACAAGCAGTGTGTTTTCCTCCTTGATGATTGCCATATCCTCTTCGTGGTGTTTCCGAAGATTCTTGATATCTTCATCCTGCTTTTTCTGCCTGTCCACCCAGCGTACAATTTTGCTGAAGTACGTTGCAATCGCAACAACAGCACCAAGAAACGCTGAAGCCGTGATGATGGTTTGCCATGTCAATGTAATCTGCATTGGTTATCCCTCTTTCTGTTATGCTGTTCTTCTCCATGCTGAAAGTTGAATGTATGGCGGCATGTTGTTATGCGCTCCTCCGCCGCCAGTTGAAACCGCACCATAGGCCAGCGAAGTGCCAGCCGTGGTATACCATGCCTGCCCCTTTGTGCCGGGAGCATGTTGTGAGTATACAGAGCCGTGTGAATGGGCAGGTATCTGGTCCACCGTAAGCGTTACGTTTCGTTCGCCGCCTGTTGTGCCAATTTGACCAGCGGTATCCGTAAACCACGGAAATGCACTTGCAATGCGTGTCCACGTTGTGCCGGGATACAGTGTGCCAGGGTTGGTGTGGTCATAGCGCAACACGATACTGCCAACAGGAAGAATCGCGTCAAAGATCGTGCCTGTAATCTTGCCAAGGAATTCAACGTCCATAGCAATTTCCATCCCAGCCGACTGTTCCGAAACTTTGCCAAAGGCCAGCCCTTTGCCGCTTGCATTGAAATCCATCAGCGTAAAAGCCGTTGGAATCTCAATGATGCTGGTAACAGTGGAAAAGAAATCGCTGACCGTCAGCTGCACTTCATAGCTGTTGTTTACGTTCAGAACGCCGGAAGAACTGATGACAGACTGGTTCAACGCATAAACGCTGCCACTTGTCAAGGCTGTCCATGTGGTTGCACCCTTCTGCCTGTATTCCAGCTTGTGTGACTTGGTGTTCTTGTTGCCAACGGCTGAAATACTGAAGTTTACAGCTGCGTTGATGAACGTGCCGTTGTAGTTCTCAGCACCGCCCGAAACGGCTCTGAAGCCCTGAAAACTGATGATTTTGGGTGCCGCATACGCTACAACCGTGATGCTCCGTGTGGCTGTTGCTGTCCTGCCACGGCTATCTGTGACTGTGATTGTCACATTGGAAGTACCGCTGTGCATCATAATGCCGGATGTGATCGTAGCTCCCGTGAAGGTTACGCCCTGCACAACCGTTTTATAGCTTTTGATCGTTGAAGACAGCGCACCAGCCGCCACAATGGCAACCGTCAGCCGTGACTTGGCCTGCACATACGCGCCAAACTGTGCGGCAATGCCTGCCGTTCCTTCCGAAAGCGTAACGGAAGTGATGGTGGGAACAACAGTTGCAGGAACCGTCAGCGTGAAGTTTTTGCTTACTGCTGTACCGATCTTTGTGCTACCGCTGTACGTTGTCACAGTCACCGTTGCAGTACCGCTGGTTGCGTTTGGTATGGCGTTTAACCAGCTTGTCGGGATAGCGTATGAAGTAGAAGTGGCAACGTTGTTGACCGTGCTTGAATTGCTTCCAAAGCTGAATACAACGGTATGCGTGAAACTGCTGGAAGCTCTGGTGATGTTGACCGTCACCGTGTTTGTACCATTCACAGCCACAGAAGCCGTTACGCTACTGATTGTGGAAGCTCTTGCAATAGTGTCAAATACGCCGTTGCCGCTGGCTGTAATGTTGCCATAGTAAGTGCCGGACAGGGTAACATTGATGCCACAGGTGGCAGAAAAAGCGCATGTTTTCGTGCCGTTTGCATCATGTGATACGCTGACCTGTTTTTGGAATATCGTTTTGGTTTGGTTGCCGGATAGTGCTGCCGAAAATGTAAAGCTGTATTTGGTGCCGTTAATGGTTAGGCTTCCGCTTTTGCTTGCGCTGGAAACGATGGTATAGCTTGATCCTGTGGAAACAAGCTGCACTTTTGCTGTAACAGTGGTTGTGTTGTTTGCCACAGACTGGCTGTCAGCCGTCCATGCAATCTGCAAGCGGTATCCCGTTGTTATGGCCTGTTGAATGGTGCCGGATGTTGCCACGTTTCAACCCCCTTTATTCAGGGTAGAAACGCCTATCATTCCTTTTAAGTCACTATGTTGATGGAAGTGTTACCATTTGATCTTGGCGTGATTGAAAGCCTTCCAACGCGCAAAGAATGCGTATATTCGCCATCCGTCACGTACAGTTTGCGGTTGCTGAAGTACGCCACCTCTGCACCGTCCTGCAAGAAACTGATTCTGTTATTGGCAATCACCAATTCCAGTTCATTTCCCGTTTCACCAAGCATGATTTTGCCGTCTTCAAAACGTATGTACTTGCGTATTTCCTCAAACTCTGCATCCGCGCCATTGGCTACCGCTTCAATGTCTGCACTGAACTGGTTGAACTGGATTTCAACACTGTTCTTGGTCTGCTCAATCAACGTACCAACGGAGGAAATCAGGCTGTCCGTTTCATCCTTCAGATAGTAATCTTCGGATACAGCAAGCGTGATATCCTGCGCACTTTTGGTGATGGAAGCTTCAAGGTTCTGCTCCAAGTTGTAGATGATTTCCGTGGTATCATTCACTATCACCCACGAAGCTGTTTCTGCGTTGTATCGTTTCAGGATTGGCGGTTCTACGCTGATATCAAGCCACATGTAGGTGGTGATTGAAGGTGCTGTTGTACTCTGCACCACCGTATGCTGAAGGGCATTTGTTGCCTTGTTATAGGCCGCTTTTGCCGCTTCATAGCTGGACGAAAGAGAAACCAGCGAATAGGCAAACGTTCCATCGCTGAACACCGAACAATCAACTATATAAAGGCTGTTGGTGCTTCCTTCGGTGTATCCCGGCTCTGCATCTTTCCATGCGCTACTTGGCGGGAAGGTGGTTGGTTTCGATGGTGCTGCCGCCGTTGAGGATTGGAGCAGATAATACCGATATGTGGCGTACACATCAACCACGCTTGAAAGCGTGATCTGCCCCGATGCCTTTACAGCCATTGTCAGCCCTCCAACTGTGCCACATAGCTTGCCCTATGGCTCACGTCTCCTGCGTCAATGGTCAGCGTTGCACCAGTTCCAACGGCTGTTGCAGCGCCGTCCTTATACCATTTGATGCTACCAAGTGCGGAAATCTGTGCCGCTGTCAGTTCTGCACCAGCCTTGTACACATGGGCGGTAAGCACCGTTGCAATGGCACTGTTTTTGAAGATGGTTCCGTTGCTGGACGTGATCGTAAGCGTGATTGCATCAGCACCAGCCGCACCAGTCGGGCCAGTTGAACCAGTCGCACCAGTGAAAGCAATTGTGAACGTGAATTCCTTTGTGATGGTGATATCTCCGATATGCACCGGAATCTTGATCACACCGCCAGTGGTAACGCTTGTGGTAACGGAAATGGTCAAAGTGGGAGACATGGCATGTCCATCGCTGGAAACAGTAACGCCAGTGGGTTTGGTGATCTCGGATACAGTCACGCTACAAGCCACCTGCGAAGCACCTTGCAGGGCAACGATCTGTGTAGTGGTCGAACCCGCCCTGGCTGCGTTGGTCGAGCCAAGGAAAGCATGTGTTTCGGACGTGAGGATTACGGAATACGCATCAGTTACGTCAACGATTGAAATTTGGTCTACCGATTTGATTGCCATATGCTATCTCCTTTCTTTTTCATCATTCCGTTACCAGTTGACATTTGAAAACAACCTTGGTGTCTACATCGCTTGGTGAGAGCGAGAGCGAGAAACCTTCGTTAGATATCCTGCTGTCCGTTGCAAGAATCGTGCCGAAGCCTTCTTCCCCAATGCGTTGCCAGTGCCATTCCAAGTATGAATTGCTCCCGAATTCCCTTCTCATGGAATCTGGATCAGTGATGGTTTTCCCGCCTTTGAAGATCACAACGTTTAGCACGGTCGAAACATCGCTGTTTTTGAACACCGTTCCCCGGCTACTGTCAATCCGCAAGGTCACAGCGTCCTGCCCATCGCGCCCATCCTTGGCACTCTGGACAACTGTTTTGCTGGTTTTGGTGGTGAAGGTGTCTACCACGCCACCAAGCGTCAGCTTGTTGGATGCAGGTTCAAACAGATTGATAGATAGTTTGCTCACCGTGAAAAGTTGGTCGATACCATGCGGATCGCTTACCACTCTGACCTTTGTGCCAAGGTGAAAGGATGCCACGTTTGCACCAACAGCAGCCATATCAGCCGCCGTCAGTTCAATGGTTTCTGGCAACTTGACAAGCTGTGCAAGATGTGCTTTGCCCTTGGTCAGCAGGTTTGCGGCTTCGGTCACATCGTCAAATATGACCGTCTTGACAATTAGGCCATACTGTGCTTTTGCACTTTCATCAACGATGGTATCAACGCCAGCGTTTACGCTTTCGATGGTCAAGCGTTCATCCGTGTCATTACCTTCTGCATCCTTCAGTTTCGCGCCAAGGGGAATGACAGCCGTTGCAATGTCCGCACCATTGCGAATGCGTTTCAAATCCAGAAGGTTTTTGCCAAACGTGATGGTCTGTGGTGCAAGCAGGGTGAAGTCTTGCAGGTAATCCAGATAATGCACACCGTTTTCATGCCGAACAACAATGTAACCGCCAAGCAGGCCAAGCAGTTTGTCATTCAGTTCTTTCCATGTGTCGGTGTATTCGATGTTTGACCGTACAATGTAGTCATTCGCATCCGCAACCGTCACGTTGCCCAGCACAAACCGCTTTTCTTCTTCCACTTGGCTGTTGTGTCTGTCCAGAAGCATTTTCAGATAATCCCTGATGCTTCCTGTGAACTCATACGGTCGCATGATGCTGTCAAGCAAAAAGGCCAGTTCCCCTTCGCAGGAAATGACCTTTTCGTTGTGCCAGCCGATTTCGTCATCCAACACACGACCACGGAACAGCAAATAATCATCCTGATACACCGTGATGATTGACTTGAGCTTCTTTATCAGGTTATACCGCGAATGGTCAGGGAATATGGTGAACTGAAAGGAACCTGTTTTGTTGACTTCCAACTCCACAGAAGGATTGAAGATTTTCAGGTTTTCCAGTTTGCTGTGGTACAAAAGCAAACCGTCACTGTATACCCGATACACTACAGATCACCTTCCTGCCATGTGAAGGTAACACTTCCCGTTCCTGTCACCGTGACATTATTCGCACCTGCGAACAATTCCAGTTCTGGAATGGTAAAGGTTCCAGCCGCTTTTGTCCACGATCCATCCCCGAACACAAAGGTCATTGCCGCTGAGGTGGTAATCTCCGGCACTGCACGTTTACGGCTGTTTGTCAAGGTGATGTCTGCCGTGCCTGATACAGTGCGCGTTACAACGGTTTTATTCAGCTTGTACTTGTACGGTTCGCAATCGCATTCCACGCTGATTGTGCCTATGCCCTTGGAGCTTGTGAAGCTGCTTACATGGCAACGCCCCAAATAGAAGAAGGTGGGATCATCGTCAAGGATGATCCGCACCTTCTTTCCATGGATTGCGTTTTTCACTTGGGAATACTGCGAAAGGAAATCACTTTGCGGTTCTATGGTTGTAAACTCAAATTTGTGTTGTACGTCTTCATACTTTGGTTCGCCAAAGAAATCTGTCAGGTCAATGGAGCCATCACCACCGGGAATGTCAATTTTGTTTTCTTTCACAGGTGGTGAACCGATTTCTTTGGAATTCAGTAGCAATTTCAGGTCGTTGTATGAATGATAGTTACCGAAAGTGATTCCTTTCGTATATTATTCCTCCTTGCTTAACGCAATCTGTACTTTGTTATTGTTCATTCTGGAAATGTTCTTCAGAACATTAAAGCCCACAAATTCCTTGTTTCCCTGATCCTCGTCTTCACGCTTCAGCCATTCCAGACCGTCAAATTCCGATGCAATCACACCAAGGCCGCGAGGGTCGTTCATTTGCAGGATAACTTCCCCGCTAATGATGGTAGTGCCGTCAATCCAGTCAACCGTGTATTCATTCCCCTTGCTGGTTGTCAGCTTCATCTTCCTCAAGCTCCTTTGCAAGTTTTTCAAGGCATACAGAGCAGTTAAGGATTCGCTCAATGGCTTCCTTTTCGCCTACTGGCAATCGTGTACGCCGCAAGTATTCAGCATATGCTTTCAGTTCTTTGGCTGTTTCTTGTTTGCACATCTTTTTTATCCCTCCGCCTGTGCAAGATATGTGATTTCACCGTTGGAAGACGGTGTGAAATAAAATCCGCTCGGAATGCCGCTTACTTTGCCGATTGGATTGCCAGAAAAATCAAATACTGTTGCAGACGTGGTGGAGTTAATGCCAACATGACCGCCCTTGTACAGGGTTACGGTATCCCAACCAGTGTAAGACCCAAACACTTTCATGTTGCTTGCAACATCCAGATTTGTTGTCATAATCGTGCCGCTGACATTCAATTTTTCAACAGTGGTTGTACCACCAAAGATGTTTTTGATCGCTGCAATTTCAGCACTCAGCTGGCTTGCCGTCACATAGCCTTCAAGGTTGATCTTGCTGGCCTGAATCTTGATTTCCTCAGCGGTCTGGTTGATAGCGGAAATCACGCCATTCTTGCTTACCTTTGAGCTGATGGAATCACTATTCACAACGATTGAGGCTTCTGCTTTCCCCAAACGTTCACCGTATTCATCAACTTGGTCTTTGCTTGCCTTCAGTTCAATTTTCGCATTCAGGCCATCAATATTGACTTCCGCTTTTGAAATACGTCTGCCGTATTGGTCAACCAAATCTGAATCAGCCTTCATATCAATACGCGCATGCGCAGCATTGATATCGATTTCTGCCCGATTTACGCGACTGCTTAATTCGTTAGTGACAGTGAGATCAGCTTTGAAATCAATCCGTGCATTCGCAGCGTCAATAGCAATTTCAGCATTGGAAACACGTTCAGAAAGTGAATTCGTGATGCTCAAATCAGCCTTCATGTCAATTCGCGCATTGGCTGCATTAATAGCAATTTCCGCATTGCCAACACGTCTTTCTGTGTCAATAAGCCGCATTTCGTGGCCTTCGATCTGTTCATCACGAAGGTTGACTTGGTCACTAAGTGCCGTCACCGTCTCACTGCTGGCCTTCAGGTTGATTTGGCCTTCCAACCCGTTCATTCGGATTTCCGCACTGCCTACGCGATCAACAAGGTCGGTGATTTCTCTGCCATCAACAATCAGATCAATCCTTGCGTTAGCAGCGTCAATGGCAAGTTCAGCCTGTGATACTCGCTTGTGAAGATTGTTCACCTCTTCGTTGCTCGTCAGTAGGTTGATCTTCGAATTCGCCGCATCGATTGCAATTTCGGCAGATGACACACGCGATTCAATTTCATCGACAATTGAACGGTCAGCCTTCAGTGTAATTGCCGCTTGCATGCCATCAATGTTGATTTCTGCTTGGCTTTGACGGTTGGTAATGTCATTGATGTCCCAAGCAATCATATTGATGTTGGCCTGCTGTTCATTCACGGTCACCTGTGCCCACGTTTTGACCTCGCCAACCTCTTTTTTGATGGCACCGCCGCCGCCCCTCAACACATCAAGGTCTTCTTCAGCCTTTACAATGTTTTCACTCAACGTGCGTGGTCTTTCACCGAACGTGTACACCGTGTTTTCAGGATTCAGCAGGTCAATTTCCATCTGTGAACAAAGCATCACCCTGTCAATCCCGTGAGGATTTGACAAGATGTGTACATTGCTGCCAATGCGAATGACACTCACACTGCCGCTGATAAAGTTCATGTCAATGGCTTTCAGCGTCAGGGTTTCCAGTGCAACACCCGTTGCCAGATACGCTTCAGCCTTTTCAAGAAGTTTCGCCGGGTCGGTTTCGTAGCTCCATGTGTGCGTTCGCCAGATTTGGCCGTACACCGTTGTTGCTTTAAAATCCTGAATATAGTTCTTTCCGTTGTTTACACTTTCGATGGAAACAGGATCAAGGTATTCTCCATCTTCGCCAATTTCGGAAGCTCCAAGCGGGATCAGGCAGGTGAAAACCTCGCTTGCATCCACCTTTTCAGACAGATCAAGCAAATTCACGCTGAACTCAATGGGCTGTGCATGTGTGTTCGCGCTCACATAGTCTTTTACCCAGTCAATCATGTTCAGTGTGGATACCGTTCTTGTTCTCAGATAACCGCCATACACATTCAACAGCCTGTTTTCAATTTCGCTGTATGTGCTTGACCATGCGTCACTTTCCACTTCAACGGGTTCATCAGCATCATCAACTGTAACAACGCCAAGTGTCAGCTTCTGTGCGCTGTTCACATTTGCGTTGTGTCTTTGAACAAGCTTTTGAAACAATCCCCTAACCGTGCCGGAATAGGTGTAAGGTTCACACAGGCTGTCCATAAGGAAAGCTTTGTCACCTTCGCAGTACACAGTTTGCTGGTTGTAAAAATCCGTTTCCGTTTCCAGAACGCGACCGCGAAACAGCACCGTGCTGCCTTGTTTCACAACAACGATGCTTTTTAGCTTTTTCAGCTGTCCATGTCTTGCATTGCCGGGAGGAACAACAAAGGAAAGCGAACCGGGCTTGTTTACATCCAATGACAGTTTCGGAGAAAGAACAATGCTTGCCACATCTTCCGAAGTGCTGTCAAACAGCAGTTTGTCATCAACGTAAATGGTATACATTACAATGACACCCCGCTTCCGTCCGTTGCTGTCTTGTACGGGTTCACTTCCGCAGTAATCACAATGGTTGCAGTCACTTCATCACTTTCCCATTGGTCAACAGCCACACGGCCTTCGTAGTAATAGTCTGGATCATCATCCATGATGATCTGCATTCGTTTGCCGTGAAGCGTGTTCAGAATGTACGAATAAACGGAAGGCCAATTTGACCTTCCGCCTATCACGCAAAATTCGCATCGAATCTGGCGCGGTTCGTACTTTACTTCTCCACCTGTCAAACTTTCTGTCAGGTCAATTACTGTGTTTGTTCCCGGCACTTGGATCAGCTTTGTTTTAGGCTTGGGAGGGCTGATTTCAGGCCTGCTTTTCAACCACAAGCCCCATGTGGTGTAGCTGTGTTTGGTTCCGAATGTTACACCGTGCATGTTTTATCCACGCCCCTTTCTGTTTGCCAAGGTGCCAAGCTGCATGTCCATCCGTGGTGCAAGCTGACCTACCAGAACACCCGTATCAAGCACAACATTGAACTGCATGGCACCAACCGTGTTTTTCACAGCATCAGAAACATACTGTTGCAGTTTGCTGATTGGAGCAACAGCTTCAGCCCCGGCTTCACCAACCATTTGATATCCAAGTCTGGTGTCAAAGATTGTAGGCTTGCTGAAAATGGCACCTTCTGCGTTTTCGGTTACAGTCGGGCTTCTTCTCGCTCCACCGCCGCCCGTGCTTTGTTTTGTGTACAGTTCTGGGTGATCCTTCACATACCAAGGTCTTGCATCTGCACCGCCAAGACCAGCATTGCCTTCCAAACCAAGGAACGTTTTCACTGCTTCAGTCGCAGCCACAACAGCTGCACGAACGTTTTCCCAAGTTTGCTTCAAGTTCGTTGTAAGGCTGTCCCAACCGCTAACAAGGCCGATTCCAAGGAAATTGTCAACTGCCGTTGCTGCGCTTGTGATTGCCGGAACAACAATTTCAGTCCATTGTTTTTTCAGTGGCTCAATCACATTTTCGCGGAACTTTTCCATTGGCGAGCCAATATTCTTTTCCAACCAGCTAACCGTTGTATCAAATGCAGTGTCAACGGCTCCTTTGACCTGTTCCCAATTCGTAATCACATACGCCGCCACGACAGCAAGCACCAGAAGCGGATTGCTAAGTGCAGCAAGCGCAAGCCCGATCCCTTTGATTGAAATCCAAATTTGCGCAACGGCTTTGATGAAGTCGGAACCGTCACCGATTGCCCATTGCCACACGTCCGAAAGTGCTGTGATTGCTTCACTTGTAAAAGAGTTTACATTTTCCGTTACATAGCCCTTTTTATCTTCCCACCATGCTTGTACGTTTCCCCACCAGCCAGAAACCTTCTGTTCCGTTTCTGCCCACGAAGGCATTTCAACGCCAAAGCGCACTTTCATAAATTCCTGTATAGACGGCCACACACTGCCAGTCCAAACGTTTGATAGTTTCACACCATATTTAGACAGCCAACCATGTGCCTTCTGTGAAAGGTCACCGAACATTTTTGCAAAGGCCTTCGGAACGCCAGAAAGGTTGATTCCGTCTTCTGTGAACACATCCTCAAACGTGCCTTTGAAATAGGAAACCATACTTTCAAAGCCTTCCGTCACCTTTTCGGTAATGTCCTGCACCTTTTCGTTGATTTTAGGCATCAGCACGTTCAGTTTTTGAAGCGCAGGAAGAACCATCTTCTGCATGATTGGCTTGCCGATAATGCCTTGCAGTTGCCGCCAGTGTTCCTTCAGGTTTGCAAGCACATTGGCATATTCACCAGATTCCTTTGCTGCCTGTCCAGTCGCGCCGGATTGCTTGTACATTTCTTTTGCATACTGCATGCGCAATGCCTGTTTCTTCGCTTCATCCAGCTTCGACCACTCTTTTGTTTCCCTTACAACCCCTTGCCTTACCGCATAGGAAGCCATTTGCGTGTCGTTTGCAAACAGGCCTATTGCTTCACCACCTTCATAACTGCCGTTGATAAAGCTGTTCAGGTGGCTCATAGATTCATCAAGTGATTTGTCCCAAAAAGCAGCAGCGTCAGAAGCAATCGTCAAGCCTTCTGTTGCAAGGGATGTTGCTTCATCAATTCCATAGCCAAGTCCCTTGAATTTGGCTGTCATTGATGTCATGTAGGGTGTCAATCTGGATGCCACAACACCCGTTTCGTCTGCGACCTTCTGCATCTTCTCTTTGGCGATATCAGAATAGTCACCCATAATCTGCGCAAAGGCTGAATTCTCAGCTGCAATGGTTGCGTAGGTTTGTGCACATGCCTGCCCGAAGTCCTTGATCTTATCGACTGCAAAAACAGTAGCAACAGCAGTGCCAACCTTCTTGAAAATAGAAGTAAGGTTGTTTGCCAGTTTGCCAGTTTGGTCAATCTTTCGGTTTGCATCGTCATTGTTAATGGCAATGGTACCGAACAATTCAAACACATTCATGTGGTGCTGCACCTCCTTTTTTACCATTCTGAACATTGTTGTTTGCCCAACATGGGGCTACAATATTTCAAAAGGAGTGGTTTTCATGAAAAAATTAGTTTCTATTTGTTCCATTTTGGTTGCTCTACTGTTGTTTGTTACTGTTGGCTTTGCTGAAACACAGATCGTTGCATTTGAAGATGCGAATTACTCTGTTCTTGTCGGTCAAACCGTCAAACCCAAAATCATTTCCCAAGGCATTTCAGGTAAGCTGTCCTACGTTTGGCAATCAGGTAATGAAAATGTAGCTACCGTAAATGCTGGTGTTGTTAAGGGTGTGTCAGGTGGTTATGTTGTTATTTCTTGCAAAGCTACTGCCGAAGATGGGACTGAATATTTTGCCAAATGCACAGTGCAAGTTATTGTTCCCATCACATCCATCAAAGCAGAAAAGCAAAAGATAGAAATTGCAATGGCTCCATTTGCCAGCAAGACCTATTATGAAATGGGTAGAGAAATCAAAGGCCATTTCATGTACAAGCCCGCAATCACAATCACGCCCTCTGATGCTACAAACCAAACACTGGAATGGTCATCTGCAAACTCTGGAATTGCAAGTGTAGCAGCCGATGGGACAATATTTGGTGAAGGTTCCGGCACCACAACCATTACAGGCAAGGCAACCGATGGATCAGGTAAGACCGTAAAAATTGAAGTTACAGTACCTTCGTGCTATGTAACCGAAAAAAATGTCACCATTACTGAACCAGAAGGTGTTACCCTTGGTTATGTTCATGCCAGGACTAACGGAATCACAACATATAACATTAAAACAAGTGGAAACATCGCAACGTTTGAACCCTTGGACGAAGCTGACGGCTTGGAGTGGTTGCAGATTATCCCGTTGAAAGCTGGAGAAGGTTCTCTTTCTTTCATAAAAAACGGGAAAACAGTCCGTACAGTTAAGATCAAAGTTGAACACTCCGCTGTATATGACAACGTATCTTATCCCACAGTGAAGATTTCAAAACTTCTGGGATCTCCAGAAGAAAGCATAGGAACAAAAACCCATGTTAAATGTGAGATCGTCAAAATTGTTCCAAAGAACGAACCTGACAAGCTTTACAGAGGTTTTGTTTACGGGACACTTAAAGAAGATGACGAAAGACGTTATGTCATCTTCGAATTTGAATATGCCAGACTTCTAAAAGTTGGTGATACACATACAATCTACGGAACGTTATCCGATTTTGACGAATATGTTTCCGAAACTGGCTTGACCTACATGTGCCCGTACTTTACAGATAGCCACATTGATGGCTACAGACTTCTCGACTAAAGAAAAAGGACGCTTTCACAGCGTCCTTTCTTTTTACCTAACATTGCCGCGCCCAACGTGTGCATACCTGTTTGCCAGCCCCGTATCAACAGCAGGAATCAGTTCACCAACAAGCGCACCTGTGCTTAACCGCACATCATGTGGCATGATCCTTGCAAGCAAATCCATCAGCATTCGGTTCTGGTCAATGATGATCTGCCCCAGGTTTCCGTTCTCGCTTCTGACAGCCGTTGTCACATAGTCAAGCAGTTTGCCAATAGGCGTAACCGCTTCAGCATCCCGGCCTTCACCAACTCCCTGATAGCCCATTCGCGTATCAAACACCGTTGGCTTGTTGAAAATCACGCCTTCAGCGTTCCATTTGACTTTGAAGCTGGGCAATTTGCCGAAGCCTGCAATACCATAGGGAGCTTCGCCGCCACTTACCGTGATTTTGGGGATTTTGATATTATCAAAAATCTTTCCGATGTTCAGCGGGAACAGCCCTGTGATTTTGTCGATCACCTTTTTGACGGATTTCCATGCGTCATCAAAACTTTCAACGGCAGAATCTTTGATATCACCGAACCAGTCTCCAACCTTCTTTGCCACCTTACCAAGGCTGTCAAGCTTATCTTCGATCCAGTCTACAGCAGTCGAACAGGCACTTTTGATCTTCGCCCACAAATCCAGCCAGAACTTTCGGAAGTCTTCGTTGTTCTTCCACAGCAGTACAAACGCTGTTACAAGGCCTGCAATCAGGCTCACAATCAAGCCAATGATATTCGCCTTCATAGCTGCGTTCAACAGTAGTACAGCCGTTTTAACGCCAAGAATGGCAGTCTTTGCCGCGCCCATGATTTTGCCCCAATTCAGGATCAGCAGGAACAATCCAATGCTGACGGTAGCACCTGCAATCACAGCTGCCCAGTCTTTGATGGTCTGTTCGTTCTCCTGCACCCACGTTTTCACGTCTTTGACTTTCTGAATCAGTTCTTCAAGCTTCGGTACCGCCGCTTCTACAAATGCCGCTACAGCGTTTTTGATGGTGCTTAAGATCGGGTCACTGACCCGACCGAACTCTGCAAAAGCATCCGTCAGACGTTCCTGGGTTTTGTTGGCTTCCATGACATCCTTGTTGGTTTCCTTGTACTGATCTCCGGCTTTCCCATAGGTATCCTGCAAGGTTTTTACAATCAGGTCTTGCCGTTCTTCCTCTGTGGTGCATTTCTCAAGCTTTTCATTGAATTCCTCAACGGTAATGCCTGACCATTCGAGGGCATCGGCGAGACTGCCTTGCACCTCTCCCAAACTGGCTGTGTGGTTCACGGCTTCGAAAAGTCCTTCAAGGGGAAGGCTTGCACCGAAGTTTGCAAAGATGCCCGTGCCTATGTGCGTAAGCTCGTTCATCTCTTTTTCATTGTCTGCAATCAGCGCAATGTGCTGTGCGGCTTCCACGGCCTGCCCTGTATCGCCAAGCACGGCATTCAGGTCTGAATATGTCTGTTTGGCTTCTGCTGATGTATGACCGCTTTTCAGAAATGCCGCATCCAGCAAGCCCATTTCAGCACGGTATTCCCGTGTTCCCTCAACTGCCGCAAACCACGCGCCGCCAATGGCTGTGCCTGCCTTCACAACGAACTTTCCAAGCCCAAGCGCGGCATTGCCTATGCCTGTAAAGGCGTTTTCCGTTTTCTTTCCTGCTTCTTCCGTTTTGTCAGCAGTTTTTTCAACCGTTACGGCTGTTTCTTCTGACTTTTCGGATGTTTCTTCCAACGCCTTGATTGCTTTGGTATTCTCGATAGCGATTGTACCAAGCAATGTAAACACGTCCGTAACCCTTCACCCCTTCAAAGTGTGAAGGCCTATCATTCCCGGGGCTTTGGGTCAGTGAACAGTGAATCAATGATGGATTTGATTCCTTCGTCCGTCAAATCCGCATCAGACTTTCCGGGCTTTGTGGTGCTTGTCCCGAAAATCTGCTTTTTCCATTCGTCATACGTCTTTTCTGAATAGCTGTGAACGTATGCCACCCACAGCTTCCATTCGTTATCCCGTTCTGCTTCCTGTTTCTTGCGCTCATACTCAGCTTCCATGAAGCCGTGTACGAACTTGCCAAACCGCCCTTGTTTAATGTACCTGTCCATCAGATCCATAGGACTGCTGTAACGTGAATACAGCAAGTCCATGAATCTGATTTCACCTATTTGAGCGATTAGGCTTGATGCTCGAAAAAATCCTTTTCAGCGTTGTAAATCTCCCAGATCATTTTGGGAACCGCCATCAGGCCAAGCGCGTTGATTTCATCCTTCGTAAGACCAGAAACACTGGTCAGGAATTCATACACTTCATGCTTTACCTTCTTGATATCCTTCACAATGGCGGATACCAGACGGAACACCACAACGCCGCCCACTTCAGCGGCAGACTTTTCGCCAGTTGCAATCTCCGTGAACACGGGTGCCAGATCATCCGGCAGCACCTTGCCCACAATGTCAAGCACAGGCCACAGGTCTTCGCCATCCAGTCTGCGCAGAGTGTAGGGCTTCTTCATTTCTTCCATTTCGCATCTCTCCTTATCGCTCATAGGTGTTTATCCTCAAAATCAGGCAGTTACTTCGTCAGGGTCAACGGGAGTCCAGCCGTCCTGCTTATGAATGAAGATGACATAGGGCAGCTTGGTCAGGCTGTACGAAATGTCAGACTGGCACTCGAAAGTACCCTTGAACAGGGCGTTGGTCTTGCTCTTGGGATCAGTGGTAAAACCGCTGGTGCAAAGAGCATGCTTGAACACGATGATGGCAGGACGGCCGTCCATCAGATGACCGTAATAGCCGAAGCCTTCAAAGAAGTGGCCTGCTTCAATGTTGCTGGAAGAAGTGATCACGTCATACTTCTTATCAGTGCTTTCGGCGGTTTCGCCAATCACCATGTTGGCAACCAGATCAGCAGAAAGTTCCGCAAAGCTAACTTCCATCTGGGCGGTTTCGCCAATCTTGGTCTGAAGCTCCTTTACAGCCACATGCACATCATCCAGTTCCGGCATGAAGAACTGGGGCGTAATGGTTACAGCGCCGCCCTCCTGGGTAGCACCAATAATGGCGGCTCGCACCTCCTGCTCGGTGGGAGCAACCTTTTCATTGTAGGTAATGCCCTTGAAATAAACACCCGCGCCAAAAAGGATTTTGGACGGAGTGCCAGTAGTAACACCACTCTGAATCATATTAGTTAACCCTCCATTCTTGAATTGTCATATTGACTTTCATGCTTTTCAGTTCCGCATCGCCCGTTGGCACCATCATGCCGTAATCGTACAGAATCACAACGCCTGTACCATCAGGAAGCACCGTGGTAATGGGAACGCGATTGGCAATCCTGTCCTTCTCCTGTTCCAGCATCATAAAAGAGCCACGGGTGAAGCCGCGCAGAATCACGCTGATTTCCTGCATGCCGTTTTCTTCCCTGTTTGGGGAATCAAGTTCGGTGGTTTCGCCCGTCCAGTAACAGGAATTTTCGTCTGCCGGTTTGCCCTTCCAGCGTCCAAGGGCGTACTGAACTACGGCAGACATGCGCTCGTTAAAGAGCTTTGCTGTGCTTTCCTTCATTCGCCCATTCCTTTCAGTCTTCGTTTCAGGTCAGCTTCCGCTTTGTTTCTGTTGGCCTTAAATGCGTTTTCTACCGTGTAATTCGGTTCGCGTCCGTTGGTTGCATGCAGCGTGGGGTCACTTGCTGCAATGGCCTTTGCCTGCGCTTCTGTGCGCGTTTTGCCGCCATTGCCCTTCACTTCATCACTGTACACCCACCAACCTTTACGACCGGGTTTGCCGCCGTTCTTTCCAGTGTCAGCATGCTCACCTGTCAGAACATTTGTTATCACATCAGCTTTTTATCTGATGTTTCTTGTGATTTCTCACAAGCTCGGCATATATTTTCACAATATGTGTCGGGCACTCTTGGACAGATTATATTTGTTCACTGTCTATGCTCTACAATGCTTCACAGCCTTGCGCAATCTGTGAAGTTATCTCGGTATCGGCATGCTTTTGAAACTCTGGTGTTGTTCATGTTCACCTGATGAGTAACGAAACGGCAGTTCGATGGTTCGTAATTCCCATCGTTATTTCTTCTGTCAAGTTCAAGGCTTTTATCATATCCGTTTTCGATGCACCAGTTATAATAATTCCTGAAACTGTACAACCATTCATCACACACTTGGATTCCTCTGGCACCGTAATGCTTGTACATGGGCGAATGCGTGTCATAGCATCTGCTTTTCATTGCCGCCCATCTTCGCCCCAGCGTCACATAGGTTTCATCCATAGGAATTGTTTTATCAAGCCGCCTTTCAGTACGCATATTCAATACATCCTGTTCGGCTTTCAAACATCCGCATGACCTAATGCGACCGCTTTTTACACCGTCACTGCGCAGGGTTTTAATTTCGCCACAATCGCACATGAAATCCCAATACGTTTTGCGGTTGCGGTCTTTGTGTGAAAAATGAAGCGCAACAAGCCTGCCGAATCGCTGCCCGGTCAGGTCTTCACGCATATTTTGGAACTGCCCTTTTCCGTTTCTCATAATAATCTCCTTATACAGTATGATTATTTTCAAAAGTTTAGCTTTCACCGATTTTGCCCGATTTTAGTTCGGCACAGGTTTTCAACCGAACTCTTCCCAAAATCCAGATTCCAATGGTGTGCCAATGGTGGCTTTGCCCTTGTTTTCATCAACAACATGGGCATAGGAACCACGAAGCTGACCATTGTCATCCATCTTGCAGTTTCGTTGCATATGGGAAGTGATTTCATGTGCCCATTCATGCAGCCATGCAATGGTAGTATCATCGATAGCCGCTTT
>JAFZGF010000051.1 GCA_017555565.1 Oscillospiraceae bacterium | reverse complement strand
ATGCTCCCACACATTATCCTCTTAAGGATGCTGGAGCGGGTTACGAGGCTCGAACTCGCTACCTCCACCTTGGCAAGGTGGCGCTCTACCAGATGAGCTAAACCCGCATATACGTTACTGAGATTTGGTGGGAACAACAGGGCTCGAACCTGTGACCCTCTGCTTGTAAGGCAGATGCTCTCCCAGCTGAGCTATGCTCCCATAACTCTCAGCAACGATATTTATTATACCACTGAATTTTAATTTGTCAACACTTTTTTTGAAAAAATTTCAAATTTTTATTTTATTTATTTTTAAGTGTTTTAATCATATTATCCAGGTCTTTTTTTGTAAAATAATATTTTGCATCACAGTACTGGCAGCCCATTTCAATCTGTTCTTCTTCATCACGAAGCATTTCAAGATCTTTAATACCAATGCTGATAAGAGCTTTTTCTACTCTGCTGCGGTTGCAGTCACAGTGATAATGTACTTCGCTTTCATCAAGGATATTTGGATTGAATCCTTCAAGAACTGTATCTACAACATCATAAACAGTTTTGTCGCTTTCGAAGAATGATGTAATGCTTGGTACATTTGCGATATTGTTTTCAAGCATAGTAATTTCTTCTTCTGTAGCACCTGGCAATAACTGCAGCAGATAACCACCTGCTCTTTTAATTGTAAGGTCTGGATTTACAAGTACACCAAGGGCACAAACAGTAGGAATCTGTTCTGAATAAGCATAATACGCAGTAATATCTTCTGCAATTTCGCCACTTTCCAATGGAATACTACCCACATATGGCTCTTTAAGACCAATATCTTTTACAACATAGAGATAACCATCTCTGCCTACAGCTGAACCTACATCCAGTTTGCCATCTGGACGCAGTGCAAGCTCAACTATATTATTTTCTACATAACCTTTACAGTTGCCTCTGCCATCACAACCAACTGTAAGCAGGCCGATAGGGCCATCTGCCTTGATTCTGAGTGTAATTGAATCATCTACACTCTTAAGGTTTGACGCCATAAGCTGTGATGCCGTAAGAAGTCTGCCAAGAGCAGCACTTACTACTGCGGAAGTTTCATGAATTTCTTCCATTCTTTTCACAATATCTGTAGAGTCGATTACGCTGATAACAACGCCACCCATATCGGATATTGCTCTAACCAATTTAGCCATTTTCTTGCTCCTTTTTCACCATAAACAAATATCTCTGTGTTTCTCCATTGATTTCTGCAAAAGTTTCGCCATCAATGAGTTTTTTTACTTTCAGGCCGGATTTGTTCAGCATTTCGAGAACAGTTTCAAGATCATAATAATATTCAAAAAACTCTTCACTGTATTCTTTACCGGCATGTTTATCATTTATAGTAATTGATATTTTTGTTTTGTAATCATCAGCAAATAAAGTATTCTGCCAATGACAGTCCGCTTCTTCATCTATAAAATCAAACACTTCATTTTTTAAAATATTTTCGTGTTTGTATCTGGTATTCATATCAAAGATAAAAACACCCTTTGGTTCCATAAACAGAGAAACCTTATCAAACAGCTGCTGAACAGCACCGGCTCCCTCGAGATGATTTACTGTGTCAAACGTGCAGGTGAATAAATCAACTGTACCAAACATATCCAGCTGTGTGATGTCCTGCTTTAATATCTGTATTTCATATGCTTCAAGCTCATCTCTTTTATCGAATAATACATCAAGCATTTCATCAGAATAATCCACAGCAATTACATCAAAACCTGCATCGTTGAATCTGAAGGCAAGTTCGCCTGTACCACAACCCAAGTCGCATACAATACCATTTTTAACCCCGCCTTCTTTTGCCAATTCAAGAATTTTCTCAAAAAGCGTATCATAGTCGGCATTATAATTGAAATAATCGTAAAAATAACTGAATTCTTTATATGACATAACTATTCACCAAGAAATCCTTCGATAGTGCTATTCAATACATCGATACCAATGTTTTTGAGAGTGCTTGTAAGGATGATATCTGAATATGTGTATCCTTCACAATACTGTTTAAACTGCTCTACAGAAGCATTCTGCTGTGTTTTATTGAGTTTATCTCCTTTTGTAAGTGCTATTACAAATGGAATATTATGATGTGTAAGATATTCCAGCATCATATAGTCATCGTTTGAAGGTTCACGTCTGGAGTCAATAAGTTGTACTACAAGGTTGATTCCGCGACCTGTTTCAAAGTATGAGTTTATAAGTTTGTCCCATCTCTGGCGCTCTTTATCACTTACTTTTGCAAACCCATAACCAGGCAGGTCAACGATATAAAAATCATTAACAGTATAGAAATTTATAGTACCTGTTTTGCCTGGTTCACCTGATACGCGGGCAAGATTCTTTCTGTTGCACAGTTTGTTTATAAGGCTTGATTTGCCTACGTTACTGCGTCCGGAAAATACAACTTCCGGTTTAACAGAGGCCGGAAGCTGTTTATTTGTACCGAAAGCAGCAAAAAATTCTGCTTTTTTAATTATCATTATATCACCTAATTAAGATTTACACTGATAGCCTGGTCGATAGTTTTTACAGGCACAAATTTTATCCGTTCTTTGACTTTGATATCGACATCCTGAAGATTTGGCTGATTATCAAAAGGAATAATTACTGTTTTTATACCCTCTCTGTATGCAGCCATAGCCTTTTCTTTCAGTCCGCCAATTGGTAATACTCTGCCTTGCAAAGTAACTTCACCAGTCATAGCAACATTTCCTTTTACACTTCGTTTTGTGAGAACAGAAAGAAGTGCAGTTGTAAGTGTGATACCTGCAGAAGGACCGTCTTTAGGAACAGCGCCTTCAGGTGCGTGAATATGAATATCTATTTTGGAAAAATCTGTTGTGATGCCGTATTTTTTTGCATTCGCTTTAATGTAGCTCAAAGCAATTTTGCATGATTCTTTCATTACATCACCAAGGCTGCCTGTAAGTTCCAGTCTTCCTGCACCGTTTGGAATAACGGTAACTTCTATAGGCAGCATTTCTCCCCCAACACTTGTCCAGGCAAGACCATTTGCTACCCCAACAGTATCGATAAGATCAAGGCTGTTTGGTTTGAACTTTTCAGCTCCCAACATATCAATAACTTTATTTTTGTTTAGTGTTACTTTTTCAGCTTTGCCAGATGCAATAATTTTTGCACATTTTCTTAAAAGGTCAACAACTGTTCTTTCAAGATTTCTTACACCAGCTTCTTTGGTGTAGCAGTCAATGATTTCATAAATTGCATTATCATTGAATTTTACATATGGTTTCATACCATTTTTTTCCAACTGTTTAGGAATCAGATGTTTTTTTGCAATATTGAATTTTTCTTCACGTGTATAAGAAGAAAGCTCAATAATATCCATTCTATCCAGAAGCGGGGCTGGTATTGCACTCATATTATTTGCTGTAGCGATAAAGAAAACATTGCTAAGATCTATAGGCATATCTATGTAATGATCATTGAAAGAATGATTCTGTTCGCTATCAAGAACTTCCAATAAAGCAGCTGCTGGATCACCGCGGAAATCGCCTGCAAGCTTATCAATTTCATCCAGCAAGAGAACTGGATTGTTTGATTTAGCATTGATAAGTGAGTTTACAATTTTACCTGGCATTGCACCAACATATGTTCTGCGATGGCCACGGATTTCGCTTTCATCCCTTACACCACCCAAAGAAACACGAACAAAATTTCTGCCAAGACATTCTGAAATAGAAGATGCAATACTTGTTTTACCTACACCAGGAGGGCCTACAAGACATATAATCTGGCCTTTGATGTCCTCTTTAATCTGTCTTACAGAAAGAATTTCAAGCACTTTTTCCTTTACTTTTTCCATTCCATAATGACCTTTATCAAGGATCTGCTGCGCTTTGAGAACATTCATCTGCTCTTTGGTAGAAATATTCCAAGGAAGTGAAAGACAAGTGTCGAGGTATGTTCTTATAACTGCAGCTTCCTGAGAAGAACCCATCATTTTTTCAAGACGATTAACTTCTTTTAACAGTTTTTCTGTTTTATCTTGAGGAAGGCCAAGTTTTGAAATCTTTTCACGATATTCATCACTTTCTTTTCTTGTGTCTTCCCCTTCTTCGAGTTCTTCTGTCATTGTTTTAATCTGCTGGCGAAGATAATATTCTTTCTGGCTTCTGTCCATTTCTGCATGAACTTTAGCTTTGATATCAGCTTCTATTTTAAGAACTTCATATTCATTGCTGAGAAATTTAAGAACATAGTTCATTCTTTTTTCAAGTGAATTTTCTGTAAGAATAGACATTTTATCTTCTATTCTGAACATTATATTTGCAGCAATGTATTCGCAAAGTTTGTTGGCATCATCTGTAAGAAATACATTTGAAACAATTTCTTTTGCAAGTTTTGGACCAACTGTGAGATACATTTCAAAAGTCTGCTTTATAGAACGAATCAGAGCTTCAGCGTTATTTTCCCTACCGGATCTGATTTTATTCACAGGAAACTGTTTTACAATTGCAGAAATAAATTTATTGTTTTTTTCTACATCAATGGTTTTTGCTCTGTATTTGGCATCAACCATAACTTTTACAAGGCCATCCTGAAGTTTAAGGACCTGTTTGATTTCAGCTACAACGCCTACATCATATATATCAGCCTGAGTAGGATCTTCAATATCCATATCAACCTGGGGTACAAGATAAATCATTCTGTCAAGTGACATAGCTTCATTTATTGCGTTGATTGACTTTTCACGACCAACATCAAAATGTACTGTACTTCCAGGGAAAATCACCAGACCGCGTAAAGCAATAGCAGGCAGATGAACATATTCACCAAGTTTATCAGTTTTAACTTTTACTTTAACAGACATAAATTACCTCCTTTGTTTATTTAGTTACACTTGAATAATTATTATAACAGATTATAAAAGTTTTTTCAATATATACAGAAACAATGAAAAAGGACGCTTTTCAGCGTCCCTTTTATTAAATATTAAAACTATTGTTGCTGTATCTGGATGAAATGTGGCCATATTCATAGCTGCATTCACCTGTTTCAACAGCATTTTTATCAAGAATAACCTTGGTAACAGTATTGTCATCCGGTACTTTGAACATAGCGTCCATAAGACATTCTTCAAAAATGGAGCGCAATGCACGGGCACCGCTTTTTCTTTTTATAGCTTTTTCAGCAATCATCTCAAGAGCTTCATCAGTGATTTCAAGCTCAACATTATCAAGACCAAACAGAGCCTGATACTGCTTGATAAGAGAGTTCTTTGGCTCTTTCAGTACTCTGATAAGTGCATCTTTGTCAAGTGATGAAAGAACAGAAATAACTGGCAGACGACCTATAATTTCAGGTATAAGACCAAATTTTACAAGATCATCTGGCTCAACACGCTTGAGAACTTTTGAAAGTTCCTCTTCTTTTTTTGTTTTCACTGTGCCGCCAAAACCAAGAGTTCCAGCTTCTGATGTACGTTTGGCAATATGTTTTTCAATACCGTCAAATGCACCGCCACAGATGAAAAGAATATTCTTTGTGTCAATCTGAATGAATTCCTGATGAGGATGTTTTCTGCCCCCCTGTGGTGGAACTGAAGCAACAGTTCCTTCAAGAATTTTCAAAAGAGCCTGCTGAACACCTTCCCCACCTACATCACGTGTAGTGGATGGGTTTTCACTTTTGCGTGTTATCTTGTCGATTTCGTCAACATAAATGATACCAATCTGAGCTTTTTCGATGTTGTAGTCAGCCGCTTGGATAAGACGGAGAAGAATATTCTCTACATCTTCACCAACATAGCCTGCTTCGGTAAGTGTTGTAGCATCTGCAATTGCAAATGGAACATTGAGCATTTTAGCAAGTGTCTGTGCGAGAAGTGTTTTACCTGTACCAGATGGTCCAAGCAAAAGAATATTACTTTTCTGAATTTCCACATCATCGATTTTGCTGCCGCTGAGTATACGTTTATAGTGGTTATAAACTGCTACACTGAGGGCAACCTTTGCATCATCCTGGCCGATAACATATTTATCAAGGCCAGTTTTAATCTGCATAGGAGAAAGAATTTTGATATCATCATCTGCAACAGTTCTGCTGTTTCTCTTTACAGATTTTTTAGGTTCCATAAGGCCTTCATCTTCAAGAAGGTCACAGCATAAAGTGATACATTCATTACAGATATTTACACCCGGACCGATAATAATACGTTCAACTTCATTTGAAGTTTTGCCGCAAAAGCTACAAGAAATTACTTTTTCTTTATTTGCCATATTTCTCCGTTATCTGTGTTCAATCACTTTGTCGATGAGGCCGTATTCACAAGCTTCATAAGCTGAAAGGAAATTGTCACGGTCTGTATCAGCTGTAACTTTTTCCAAAGTCTGGCCTGTTCTTTCTGCAAGAATTGTATTGAGTTTTTCTCTCATTTTGATAATTCTGTCAGCGTGAATTTTAATGTCAGAAGCCTGGCCCTGCATACCGCCAAGTGGCTGGTGGATCATAACTTCACTGTTTGGCAGAGCATAGCGTTTGCCCTTTGCGCCTGCAGCCAGCAAAAACGCACCCATAGATGCAGCCATACCAATACAGATTGTAGAAACATCGCATTTGATGTACTGCATTGTATCATAGATAGCCATACCTGCCGTAATAGAACCACCTGGGCTGTTGATGTAAAGATGAATATCTTTGTCTGGGTCCTGGCCTTCAAGATAGAGAAGCTGAGCAACAACAAGACTTGCTGTTGCATCATTAACTTCATCTGATAACATTATAATTCTATCGTTAAGCAGACGGGAGAAAATATCATAAGATCTTTCTCCTCTGCTTGTCTGTTCAACTACTACTGGTACTAATGCCATAAAATAACCTCCAAATTCTATCAATAGTTAGTTTAGGCTATAACAGTATAATTATGCGTTTGCGATTTCAGCGTTTGCTTTGATGAAATCAATAGCCTTCTGAACTGCAAGGTCGTGTTTAACTTCTTCAACTGGGATCATTTTTCTCAGTTCTGGCAGTGGGAAGTTGTAAGCTGTTGCAGCTTTCATCAGTTCTTCTTCGTATTCTTCGTCAGAAGCTGTGATATCTTCAGCTTTAACTACTGCTTCAAGAGCAAGGCGGATTTTAACCTGTTCTTCAGCCTGTTCTCTGAATGTTTTTCTGAAGCTTTCCATATCCATCTGTGTGTACTGGAGGTACAGTTCGATAGAAAGACCCTGCTGGGACAGTCTGTTAGCAAAATCGTTTACCATGTCATCAACTCTTGTTTCGAACATAGCTTCTGGGATGTTTGCTTCCATACCTTCAACAACCTGTGAAACCAGTTTGTTTTCCATGTCCAGTTCAGCAGCTCTGTCAGCTTCTTCACCTTTTACTTCTTTGATGTTAGCTTTCAGTTCTTCCAGTGTGTCAAATTCGCTTACATCTTTAGCAAATTCGTCATCGATTTCTGGCAGTTCTTTAACTTTCAGATCATTGAGTTTTGTTTTGAATACTGCTGGTTTGCCAGCCAGATCTTCTGCGTGATATTCTGTTGGGAATGTTACTTCTACATCAAATTCATCGCCGATGTTGTGACCAACGATCTGTTCTTCAAAACCTGGGATAAACTGGCCTGAACCAAGAAGGAGATCAAAGCCTTCGCCTTTGCCGCCTTCGAATGCAACGCCATCAGCAAAACCTTCAAAGTCGATGTTAGCTGTGTCATCAAGCTGTGCAGCTCTGTCAGATACAGAAACAAGTCTTGCATTTCTTTCCTGCATGTTCATCAGTTCTGCTTCGATCAGTTCATCAGATACTGGGATAACTGTTTTTTCAACTTTCAGACCTTTGTACTGACCAAGTTTAACTTCTGGGTATGTTGTGAGAGTAGCTTTAACTGTGAAGCCTTCTTCTCTTGTGCATGTTGGGATGTCAAGTTCAGGTCTTGCTACTACAACCAGACCAGCTTCTTTAACTGCATCTTCGTAAGCCTGTGGAAGGATAGCGTCGATAGCATCGTTGAAGAAGATTTCCTGACCGAACATTTTTTCTACAACATTTCTTGGTGCTTTACCTTTTCTGAAACCAGGAACTGTGATTTCTTTGTTTGCTTTTCTGAAAGCAGCTGTAAGTGCTTTTTCAAATTCTTCTGCTGATACTTTAAATTCAAGTTCAACAGTATTTTCAGCAACTTTTTCGTTTCTGATAATTTCCATATTTCTAAAACTCCTTAAATTGTTTTTATTTAAAATTATGGTTGCCGTAGTGGAAAACGCACTACGACTAAATAATTATACCACACAAAAAAAGATTAATCAATTATATATGGACAAAAATCAATAGCATCTGCTGAAATTAATTTGTATTTTGTGCCTTCGTGCACACCATTAAACGCATAATTAATTGTTTTGCCGTGAAGATGTCCGTAAAAACATCTCTTGATATTATATTCTTTAAGTGTGTTAATTATATGATTTGCTCGCTGTTCCTGATAAACTGTAGGATAATGAAGAAAAACAATTTTCTCTTTATCAGTGTTTTTTATATAATCCAGCGATGTTTTCAAACGACCTGCCTCGCGAAGAATTACTTTTTCGTCCTGCCGCTGACCGTTTTCAAATATCCAGCCACGTGTACCACATATGATTTTATCTTCTACCTCGTAGCTGTTGTTGTGCAGAAATCTAATAGTACCAAAATTGTTTTTTTCTATAAATTGCTGCAGTTTTTTTGCTGTCTGCCACCAGTAGTCGTGGTTGCCTTTGGATATAATTTTCTGACCAGGTAAACTATTAATAAACTGAAAATCAGGCAATACCTCATCTATCGTCAATCCCCAGGAAATATCCCCTGGAATAATAACAGTATCAGTATCTTTTACGAGTTTTCGCCAGTTTCTTTCAATTCTCTGCCAGTGGTTTTCCCATCCCTGAAAAATATCCATTGGTTTTTCAACACCGAAGGACAGATGCAAATCTCCTATTACGAATATTGACAAACTTACCTCCAAAATAAAGTAAAATTATTTGTAACAATTTATTATAACACAAAAATATAAATAACGCAAAAGATATATTCCACTTTAAAAATTAAGACAATCTTAATTGTATTTTTGTACAGCAAATGTTATCATATTAGTCATAGATTTACAAAAATAAGGAGTATTTATGAAACTGTCTTCTTTTGCATATTTAGCTACATTTGGTGTAAAAACTATTTTATTCAGGCAGAAAAAACCTATACTTGGCACTGTTATTGTAACTGATAAATGCAATCTTCATTGTAAACATTGCTCGGTAAACAATATCACAGCCATTGTACATCCTTACAGTCAAATAAAAAAAGAAATGGAACAGCTGTACAATATGGGTGTAAGAATTCTGTTTTTCTGTGGCGGTGAAACATTTTTATGGGAAGATGGCGATAAAACCCTGCGCGATTTGGTTATCGAAGCCAAACAAATGGGATTTATGATAGTCAATGTTGTAACAAACGGCACCTACCCTCTTGATTTGCCTGAAGCTGATTTGATTTTATTAAGTCTGGATGGCGATAAAGAAAAGCATAATGATATCCGTGGGGATACTTATGATTTAATTATGCACAATATTGCAAATGCCACATCAGACAATATATGTTTCTACATGGCAGTAAATCAGATAAACAAAAACACAGTAAAAAATGTTTGCCGCACTGCAAGAGATACCAAAAATGTAAAAGCTGTTTCTTTTAACTTCCATACACCATACCCTGATACAAAAGAACTTGAGCTGACTGTGGAAGACAAACAGAGAATATGTGATGATATAAAAGAAATGATGAAAGAAGACTGCCCTGTTTTCAATCTTAAAAGTGCGTTCAAATATATTATCCACAACACCTTCCCTACTCCTTGTCACCAGTGCGTAGTAATCGAAGATAGAAAAATCAGTGTTTGCGGCAGATGCATACACGAAGATGGATTATGTGAAAAATGCGGTTATTTCTTTGTAGCAGAATACACATTGCTTTTCCGCGGTAATCTTAAAATAATATTTGAAATGTTAACTACATATTTGAAATACATATAGGTGAACTATGAGTTTAATAACTGATATTACAAGAATGTGGCTTACAAGAACAACCAAGCCATTTACTTTTACAAACGAATATGACAGCACGCTTGAATATAAATATTGCGATAATCTGGGATTGTATGTACATATTCCATTCTGCAAAAGTATATGCAATTTTTGTCCTTACTGCAAAGAAATTTATAATAAGGATAAATGTGATAAATACATAGATTCCCTTATAAAAGAAATTCATCTGGTTGGCAGTGGCTATACAGAAAAGAAAAAAGTGACCAGCCTTTATTTCGGAGGCGGCACACCGGCATTGGCAGCAGACAGAATAAAAGAAATAATTGATGCCCTGAATGAGCATTTTATCATTATAGAAGGTATTGGTGTGGAACTTCATCCGGACAATGTTACAATCCCGACACTTGAAAAGCTTAAAGAAGCAGGTGTTACAAAGTTAAGTATAGGCATTCAGTCTTTTCAGGATAAGTATCAAAATATTCTGGGTAGAAAAACAGTTGACGAAAATAAGTTATATGATGTCTTATCACAGGTAAAATTTGAAACCATTTCAATGGATTTTATATTTGCACTGCCTCAACAGACTTATGATGACTTGAAAAAGGATATTGAAACAGCATTCTCCCACGGTGCAAACCATATTGCTATTTACCCATTTATAGATTTTACTTTTACCAAAAGCACAGTAAAGTCTATAGATAAAAGAGAAAAGCGTAAATTACTTGATAAAATAACAAACTATTGTCTTGACCAAGGATATGAACGCAGTTCTATATGGACTTTTGCCAGTGAAAAACAGGCTGGATACTCATCTATGACAAGAGATAACTTTCTTGGGTTTGGATGTTCAGCTACAACATTGTTAAAAGACCAATTCAAAATAAATACTTTCTCAACAGATGAGTATTGCAACAGAATTGACAATCATAATCTTGCAACATCCCTTACCATCAGATTTACTGAAAGACAGCGCATGGTATATTATCTTTTCTGGACTGCATACAGTACACAGGTAGATGAAAAAGATTTTGAAAAATTCTTTGGCAAAAAACTTAAGAAAATGTACGGTTTGGAAATTCTCGTTGCAAAGTTACTTGGTTTTGTAACTGAAGAAAACGGCATATATAAAATGACATTGAAAGGAGCTTTCTATTACCATTATTACGAAAACTTCTATACTCTTTCTTACATTGACAAAATGTGGGGAATTATGCGAGAACATGCATTCCCTGAAAAAATCGAACTATAAAAAGGCGGAGATCTTACTCTCCGCCTTTTGTTATTTAATTACAGTGTAATTTTAAGAAATGTTTTTTTGCCTTTTTTAACGATAAATGTTTCGTTGAATGCAGCTTTGTCCCATGCAGCATCAATAGCTTCAACTTTTTCATCATTTACAAGGATACCGCCCTGCATTACAAGACGTCTTGCTTCAGATTTGGATGGAGCAAGTTTGGATGCTACAAGCAGGTCCAGAATAGCAATTTTACCATCTGTAAAGTTTTCATCGGAAAGTGCAAATGCAGGCATTGTATCACTGTTTGCAGCACCAGAGAACAGTTCACGTGAAGTTTTCAGAGCCAGGTCTGCGTCTTCTTTGGAGTGAATCATTTCTGTCAGTGTGTATGCCAGTCTTTCTTTTGCTTCATTGAATGCTGCACCGCCTTTTTCAACATATGCATTGATTTCTTCCAGAGGAATAAGTGTCAGCATACGCATACAGTTTGCAACGTCAGCATCATTAATGTTTCTCCAGTACTGGAAAAATTCATATGGAGATGTTTTTGTTGGATCAAGCCATACAGCGCCTTTAACAGTTTTGCCCATTTTTACGCCATCAGCAGTTGTCAGCAGGTTGAATGTTACACCATAAGCATCTTTACCATCTTTTTTACGGATAAGTTCTGTACCTGCAAGAATGTTTGACCACTGGTCAGAACCGCCAAACTGTGCAATACAGCCGTAGTCATTGAACAGACGGTAGAAGTCGTAACCCTGCATCAGCATGTAGTTGAATTCTGTGAATGTAAGACCGATGTCTCTGTCCATTCTTACTTTGAAAGCATCAGCAGAAAGCATTTTGTTTACAGAGAAATGCCAGCCTACTTCACGCAGGAAGTTAACATAGTTCAGTTCCATCAGCCAGTCAGCATTATTAAGCATAATAGCTTTGCCTTCAGAGAAATCAAGCAGTTTTTTCATTGTAACTTTAAATTTTTCGCCATTAGCATCTATTTCTTCTCTTGGCATAATACGACGCATATCAGCTTTGCCTGAAGGGTCACCAATCATACATGTACCGCCACCGATAAGAGCGATTGGTCTGTGGCCGTACATCTGCATATATCTCATAACCAGCAGCTGCAGGAAGTGGCCAACATGAAGGCTGTCTGCAGTAGGGTCAAAACCGATGTAGAATGTGATCTTTTCTTTTTCCATCAGTTCACGAACGATTTCTGGGTTTGTTACACCTGCAATAAGACCTCTTTCAACCAGCAGGTCGTAAGCATTATCAGGTAATTTCATGCCATTAAATTCCATTATTAAGTCCTCCTTAAAAATCTTTTTCAGCTGGCGGGCAAAATGGAAATAAAAAAACGCCGCCTGCCGTTCTGGCAGAGGGCGTTAAATATAACACGGTACCACCTCTGTTTACGGAAAATCTCGCGATAATCCGTCTCACAAAGTACAAAGACTTTTTATTCTGTAACGGGAATGTCCGTCAGCGCCTACTGTTACTTCGGGCTGCCGCTCGAAAGGGTATTCGCTGAAAACTCAAGTCGTGCTTTCACCAACCGCACTCTCTCTGTACCGCACTTTTCCAGTTACTTGTCTTTGTCATAGCGTTTTTCAATATACAAAAATATTATCACTTAGATAAATTCTTGTCAACTGTTTTTTGCAAGGGCAATCATTTCCCTTGCATTCATAAGAGCAGTTTCAGAAATATTGTCACCGGAAATAATTCTTGCAATTTCCCTTTCGCGTTCTTCACTCGAAAGCTGTTTCACAGATGTATAAGTTGAATCATCCTTTACATTTTTCTGTATAAACAGATGGTTGTCGGCAAAAGCGGCTATCTGTGCTGAATGTGTTACACACAATACCTGTTTACCGTTTGAAGTATCTTTAAGTAACTTACCGATTTTCATTGCAGCTGAGCCAGAAACACCTGTATCTATTTCGTCAAAAATCAAAGTATGTGTTTCTTCTCTTTCAGCAAGAACACTCTTTATTGCAAGCATAATTCTTGAAAGTTCACCGCCTGAAGCAATTTTAGCCATAGGTTTTGCTTCTTCGCCCCTATTGGTTGAAATAAGGAATTCAATATTATCCTGACCATTTGAAGAGAAATCTTTCTTTTCACAAGATAAATACAACTTAACATCAGGCATATTAAGGAAATCCAAAGATTTTTGTATTTCTCCTGCCAATTTTTCAAAAACTTCTTTTCTGTTATTTGTAAGTCTGTCTGCCGAAATTGAAAGTTTATCAAGAATAACTTTTCTTTCTTCATAAAGCAGGTCAAGTTTTTCCCGGGCAAATTCTATTTTTTCCAGTTGAGCTTTGCTTTCTTCATAAAAATTCAATACATCTTCAACTTCAGGACCGTATTTTCTTTTAAGACGGTAGTAAATGTCAAGACGTTCTTCTATTTCGTCAATCGCAGATACGTCGGTATCAAAATCATCTATATAATTTTTAAGTTCAAATCCGGCATCCTGGGCAATAACGGCTGCCTCATTAAGCTTTTCACTTATTGAATACAGACTTTCAGAAAAGGAAGCTACCATTTCTGTATTGGATGCTGCTTCCTGCAACGCAGACAAGCCGCCAAGCATATTGTCATCACCGAAAAGATATGTATATGCTTGTGATAAAGAGCCGATTATCTTTTCAGCGTTTTTAATCAGCTGTTTATCATTGTTAAGCTGTAATTCTTCTTCGACAGAAAGAGCAGCATCTTCAATTTCCTGAACCTGATATGTAAGCAACTCGAGAGTATTCCGGCTGTTTCTGTCAATATCTTCAAGTTCTTTAATTTGTTTGTCAAGAGATGTATATTCCCTGTAAAACTGATAATAGGCAGCCTTTACTGCAGAATCGACGCCGAAAGAATCCAATATTCCTATATGTTTTGATGGAGTAAGAAGGCTCTGGCTGTCATGCTGGCCGTGAATATTGATGGCGTCATTAAAGAGTGTTTTAAGAACAGATGCCGGATATGGCACAGCATTTATACGTGCTGTACTTTTACCTTCTGCTGTAATCTGTCGTGAAACAATACATTCATCACGAAGGTCTATATCCATTTCCATAGCTTTGTCAATAATGCTCTGTTCCAGATTTTCAAACACAGCAACAACAGATGCTTTTTCAGCACCTGTTCTTACTATATTTTTGGAAACTCTGTCCCCCATTATTGCATTGATGGAATCGATGATAATGGATTTACCTGCGCCGGTTTCGCCAGTCAGACAAGTAAAACCTTTACGGAAATCTATGACTGCTTTTTCAATAACGGCAACATTTTCTATAATAAGCTCACAAAGCATACTACCACCAATTTATTTAATATAGTGTCTCAGTTTTTCGCAAAGATTATGGGCAATATCTTCGTTTTTAACAACAATAAATATTGTGTTTTCGCCTGCAAGAGTACCCACAACACCATCCCAATGGAGATTATCGAACATTTCACAAGCTGCCTGAGCCATAGCTGTGTGACATTTGATAACAATAATATTCTGTGCATAATCTACGGTTTTGATAGATTCTGAAAAAATATAGTCAAAACGGGTAAAAGCAGCCTTTGTGTCTTCAACAATAGTGTTCTGCGCATATTTGTATTCGCCATTGGAAGATACAATTTTAACCAGATTCAACTCTTTTATATCTCTTGAAACTGTTGCCTGAGTTACCTTGAAACCTTCATTTTTAAGGTATTCCAGCAGCACTTCCTGTCTGTCAATATTGAATTCGCTTATAAGGGAAAGTATTTTCTTGTGTCTGGCCTTTTTCATAAGTGACTCCTTTTACTTTTTATCTTGATTTTAATTTTTTATCTACTTTTTCAAACTGTCCGAAGTTTCCCAAAGTGTAAATAGATACATACTTTTCAGAAACCTGAACAGAAATTATGTCTGTTTCGCTTATTTCCTGGTGCATAGCACCATCAAAAACAATATATGCTTTATTGTTATATCTGTCTGATGCTGTTATTTTGATATGTTTATCAGCACCCATAACTATTGATGTTCTGTTTAAACTGTGTGGAGCCACAGGACTGATTATTATAGCCTGCAAATCGCTGTCAACGATAGGGCCACCAACTGAAAGTGAATATGCAGTTGACCCCGTTGATGTTGCAATAATTACACCATCTCCTGCAAAGCCCATAATCTGACTACCATTGCTCTGTAGCAAAAGCTCAACTGTGTTGCTATAAATATTTTTAGAAATAACAACATCATTAAGACAATAATACCATGGACCATCATTGATTTTTGCCTGTATAAAATGATGCTTCTTTACTGCGAATGATTTATTGTCGGAAATACTTTTAAGAAGGTCAAGTTGATTTCCCTCAATAGCAGTAAGAAAACCTAAATGACCTGTATTGATACCAAATACAGGTTTATTGTAATCAGCGGCTGTCTGCCCTACTCCTAATAAAGTACCATCTCCGCCTATTGTAATAATTACATCGCACCATCTGACACCTTCAAGAACTGACACTGCGCATCTGTCACGGGTAACCAAATCACCCAACCGGTCATCACAGCACAACATATATTCGTGTTTTTCTTCATCAAGTAACTGCAAAACCTGCTGAACAACAGGTATGCTGTTTTCTTTTGACAAATTTATTTTCAAAAAGAATTTCATTTAATCACCCAAATGTTGTTTTGCCCGAAGAACTACATCGTCGATATCCTGTTGTGTAACAGTTTCTCTTTCGCTGTCTTTAGATATAACAATAAGAAACTCAATATTGCCTTCAGGTCCTTTTATTGGAGAAAATGTAAGGTTGTGAACATAGAAACCATTTTCATTTGCCATACCGATTACATTTTCGATAACTTCTCTGTGAACTTCGCTGTCCCTTACAACACCTTTTTTGCCTACTTTTTCTTTGCCTGCTTCAAACTGTGGTTTAACAAGACAAGCGCCAATAACCTCATCTGTAGATATAGCATAAGCAACCGGGAAAATATGTTTGAGAGAAATGAAAGAAACGTCTACGCTGAAGAAGTTGATTTTTTCGTCCAGCATATCCACAGTAACATTGCGGATATTTGTTTTTTCCATATTTTTTACTCGTTCGTCACTACGCAGTTTCCATGCAAGCTGACCGTAGCCTACATCAACAGCATAAACTTTCTGGGCACCGTTCTGGAGCATACAATCTGTAAAACCACCTGTGGATGCACCGATATCCATACAAATTTTATCTTTAAGTTCCAGTCCGTACTCATTGATTGCTTTTTCAAGCTTAAGGCCGCCACGGCTTACATATTTCAAGTCTTTGCCGCGAACTTCAACTATATCGGTTTCTTTTATCATTGTGCCAGCTTTATCTGCTTTCTGATTGTTTACAAATACAATACCCGACATAATCAATGCCTGTGCACGTGTTTTTGAAGGTGCATAGCCCTGTTCAAAAATGTATTGGTCTAATCTGATTTTCATTATTCACCTTTTATATCTTTAATAATGCTTTCACTGTCCAGCTTACACAATTTGAAAAGTTGCGGAACAGTAGCCTGCTTGATTACATAATTTTCAACGCAGTGTGCTCTATATTTATTTTTATAATCATTTTCAAGAAGCATCAGTCCGAATCGGCCTGCTACACCGCCGTTTCTGACATGTTCTTCATAAAAATGTATGTTTTTATATTTTTGAGCCAGTCCTACAGCTTCAGCAGGAACAGGATTTACAACATTAAGCTTTATAATATCAACTGAAATACCATCTTCTTTAAGTTTCTGCTGTGCCTTAATACATTCTGAAAAATGTCTGCCGTAGCAAATAATAAGACTGTCTGTAGCTCCATCTGATATCACATCAAATTTATTGCCAGTAGCCTGATAATCTTTTGTATTTTCATCCTGACCACCACGGCTATATCTTATTACTTTCGGGCCATTAACATTATTGATTAGATATTCCTGCCAATAAACGAGTTCGTTATAGTTTGCAGGACAAACTACAGGTGTATCAGTGTAGTTTGCGAAAATACCAATATCGTGAATACCCTGATGTGTTTCACCATCACCAGGAACAAGGCCTGCTCGGTCTATGCCAAACATTACGTTCAGTTTAAGTAACATAACATCGTGAATGTACTGATCCATTGCTCGCTGCATAAATGTAGAATACAGACAAACTACCGGCTGTAAATCAGACTTTGCAAGTGCTGCAGCAAAAGTAACTGCGTGTTCTTCAGCCATACCTACGTCGAAAAATCGTTGTTTATGTTCTCGATAGAAGAATTGTAAACCTGTACCGTATTTCATCGCAGCTGTTATAGCGCAAAGTTTCTGATTGGTATCAGCAAGTGCTGAAAGATTTTTGCCAAAAATAGTGGAGTATGAATCTTTAGGGGCAGCATCAGGGTCTGGAAGGTTGTCCAGATCGAATGCGCTAACACCGTGGAATTCACCAGGGTTCTGTTCTGCAGGTGCATATCCCTTGCCTTTTGTAGTGAGAGCATGTATAAACACCGGTCCATCAACTCTTTTTGCAGCTTCCAACGCAGAGCATACACTTACAATATCGTTGCCATCAGACACCTGATGATAAGTAAATCCAAGATCTTCAAAGAATGTTCCGGAATTATACAGGTTTCTTCTGATGAAAGATTTGGATGTTACAAGTGTATTGATAAGTGCATTACCTACAACTGGGATTCTCTCCAAAGTGTTCTGTACACCTTTTTTGACATTAAGATATCCACCACTTGTTCTCAAGTTAGAAAGATACTGTGGAACAGAGCCCACATTCTTTGAAATAGACATTTTATTGTCATTGAGAATAATAATTAAATTATCAAGGCTTTTGTCGATATTGTTAAGTCCTTCGTAAGCCATACCGCCGGTAAAGGCGCCATCGCCAATTACAGCAATTACATACCCCTGCTCCCCTTTTATTTTTTTAGACTGTGCAAGCCCTATTGCAAGGGAAATAGATGTACTGCCGTGACCTGCTATAAAAGCATCTTCATCTGATTCTGCAGGTGATGGAAAACCCGAAATTCCATCCAGCTTTCTTAATCCATCAAATTTATCTTTTCTGCCAGTATATAATTTATGTGTATAACACTGATGCCCCACATCAAATACAAATTGATCAACCGGAGTTGAAAAGCTGTGATGCATAGCAGTAATAAGTTCAACTGTACCTAAGTTAGCAGAAAGATGTCCACCAGTTTTTGAAACTTTATCAATAAGAAAATGTCTCACTTCACTACAAAGCTGTTCCAGTTTATCAAGTGAAAGAGCAGATACATCTTCACTGCAATTTATTTTATTCAAAATAGGATAATCCATATTTAGTTCCTTTAGAGTATAAATGCTATAGTTATGCCCAGAATACATCCGGCGATTACTTCAATCGGTGTGTGTCCCAATAATTCTTTCAGCTGCTTTACAACAACATCTTCACTGTGACTTTTCCCGATTAACTGGTCTGTAAGAAGATTAATCATTTTAGCCTGCTCACCAGCCGCTCTTCTTACGCCCATTGCATCATAAATTACTACACAAGCCAGTGCAAATGCAAGAGCAAATTCAGGAGCACCAAGCCCACACTGTCTGCCAGTAGAAACAACCAATGCGCTTACAAACGAAGAATGAGCACTTGGCATACCACCGGCACCAACTAATCGTTCAGCATTGAATTCTTTTGTAACAAACAGATTAAGTATAGTTTTTATAATCTGTGCAGCTGCCCAGGACAAAGCTGATGCAACAAAAATATAATTGTTAAACAGTTCGTTTATATAAAATGTCATTTTTATTTCTTTCTGTTAAGTAAATAGGATGTATATTCAATAAGCATATCTGCCTTATCGCCAAATGCATCTTTTAATTTCACATTTGCTTCTTCAGTCAATTGTGCGGCAATTCGTTTTGATTCTTCAAGACCGTATAACGTAATAAAAGTTGATTTATTGTTATCATTGTCGCTTCCAACCGGTTTACCAAGCTGGGCCTGATCCCCTTCTACATCAAGGATATCATCTACAATCTGGAATACCAAGCCTACATTTTCAAAGAAAAGTTTAAGTGCATAAGCCTGCTGGCAGTTAAGTTCACTGTCTATGCTCCCTAACTGGCCACAGAGAGATATCATCCGCCCTGTTTTGTGTTTATGGATTGAGTTGAGCATTTCTTTTGAGGCGGGTTTATTTTCGTGCTCAAGATCAAGCTCTTGGCCAAAAATCATACCCATAGGTCCCATTGCTTTTGTGAGCAGCTTTACTGCTTTGATCTTTATATGATCAGCTATACTGTTATCATTAATAATAGTTTCTACACCTAACCCAATAAGAGCATCACCTGCAAGTAAAGCAGTTGATTCGCCGAAAGCTTTGTGACATGATGGTTTACCACGACGCAGATCATCATTATCCATACAAGGCAAATCGTCATGTATTAAGGAATAACAGTGAATCATTTCTACCGCGCAAGCATATTTTACATAATCTTTCCAGTTTTTGTTGCACATTTCTGCAGTAAGAAAAAGAAGTATGGCTCTTATTCTTTTGCCTGCATTCAGAAGTGAATATCTGGCAGCCTGGGCAACCTGGGAATTATCATAGAAAAATCTGTCACAACACAATGTAAGTTCTTTTTCTATAGCTTCAAGATATACTTTAGTGTCCATAATCAAGCCTCCAGGATGTCACCATCAATTTCAGATATTTTAATCTGCGCCTGTTCCAGTTTTGTATTGCAAAACTTCAATAATTTTACACCTTCGGCATACAATTTTAATGATTCATCAAGTGTAACATTATTTTCAGCCAGAATCCGAGAAATTTCTTCCAGTCTGGCCATAGCTGTTTCAAAAGTCTGTTTCATAAAATTATGCCTTTCTTTTTCTTGTTTTTGTTACTGTAAAATCCACTTCCTGGCTGTCAGTAACTATTTTTGCAGATTCACCTGCTGTAAAGTTATAATTCTTTACAACTTTATTATCTTTATAAATCAATGCATATCCCTTTTTCAAATTATTTAAAGGGCTTTGTTGTTCCAGAATTTCTGTTTTAGCGTATACATTGTTTGACAAAAGCTCTATCTTGCGGTCTATATTGCTTTTAAGCTGTTTTTGCAAAGATATAAGCTTATCCTTTTCTCTGCTGGTTCTGTTTGCAATATTTAAAAATCCTTCTGATTTTTCGAGAATTAGCAGATTATTTCTATAATTCTTAAAGTTATTGTTTATTGTATTCAAAATATTTCTTTCCAAAGAGGAAATATGCATTTTGAGAGAATTTATGTCAGGTAATGCAATTTCAGCCGCCTGGGTTGGTGTTGCTGCGCGAACATCACAAACAAAATCCAATATCGAAAAATCGATTTCGTGGCCAATTGCACTTATAGTAGGTTTCTTGCAGGCAAAAGCTGTACGCGCTATCGCCTCACTGTTAAAAACCCACAAGTCCTCTTTGCTGCCGCCACCCCTTGTGATAATAATTAAATCAATATCATCAACCTCATCAAGTTGCTTTATAGCATTTATAATGGTCGATTCGGCTTCGGCACCTTGAACCATGCAAGGAGCAAGAATAATTTCAGCACACGGAAAGCGTCTTTGGGCTGTGCTTATAATATCATGCAAAGCAGCACCTTTAGGTGATGTGGCTACACCTATTTTAAAAGGAAACTGTGGTAACTGCTTTTTGTGCTCAAGGTTAAAAAGTCCTTCTTTGCCAAGTTTTTCCTTTAGTCTTTCAAAAGCGATCTGATAAGAACCTGTGCCACTGAGAAACATATTGGTAACATAAAGCTGGTATGCTCCGTCTCTTTCGTATAAAGAAACTTTCCCACGCACAATAACTTTCATACCGTTATCCGGCACAAAATTAACGCCTCTTACATAGCTTTGAAACATTACACACTTTATAGTGGATTTTTCATCTTTTAAGGTGAAATAGCAATGGCCTGAAGGATATTTTTTAAAGTTTGATAATTCACCTTCCACAGCTATCCCTATAAGATTGCTGTCATTTTCCAGCAAAGATTTTACGTAGAGATTTAACGATGTAACTGTTAAAATATCAGCCATTGGTTACCTTTCTGTAAGCATTAACTGCAACTCCGATTGCATTATCGCTTGAAAATTGAGGTTTTACAAACATTGCATCTGGAATATTTTCTGTGACAATCTTTTTGATGACAGTAGAACTCATAACACCGCCTGCCAAAACAAGTGGCATATCCCCATATTCCTGCTTAACGTTGTTTATCATTTTAATGAGTGTACGAGCAATATATGTAAGGCAATATTTGCACACATATTCTTTTGAATATCCATTTGTCAGCAATTTATCGCACTGATTTTCAAGACCTGACAGATTACAGTCAAAGCCTTTTACACTTACTTTTACAGCAATTCTTTCATCGCACTTTTCTGCCAATTCTGACACATACTGTCCAGCCGGAAACGGATACCCTAATCTGACACCAAGTCTGTCAACAGCTTGTCCGGCATATAAATCCAATGATGACCCAAGTGTTTTTACCACTTTGCCATCCTCGGCAAGCATTATATCAGTAGTACCGCCAGAAACATGCAGCATCAGCAAAGTTCTTTTAAAAAGGTCCTCGTTATTGATATCATACAATGCACTTGTAAGATGTCCGGTCTGATGAGAAGATTCTATAAGTGGCACATTAAGATTTGCTGCAATTGAGTATGCGCTCATTTTCCCTGCAAGGAAACATGGCATATATGAATCGTCTTCATCTTTTGGCTTTACTGATACGCCAACAGCACCAATATCCATCCCTTTAAAAGAAGAAAAGATATTGGTGAGATTTTTTATGTGTTCAAATAAAGCCTGTTGCTGGCGAAGACCTGTTTTCCCTTCTTCCACAGGTAAAAATATCTTTTCAGAATATATTACATTGTGGTTTTCATTATCAACCAGTGCAACAGATGTAGCATAGTTACTGGTATCAATTCCGAGGGTAATCATTACTGTTTTTCACGCAGTTCTTTTGAAATAGCGCCAAGAACACCATTTACAAACTGATAGTCATTATCACCCGCAAATTTCTTGCTGATTTCTACAGCTTCATTAATTATTACGCTGTCCATATCTTCGTGTGAGTACATCATTTCAGCAGCTGAAAGTCTGAGAATAGCACCACAAACTTTTGAAATACGTGAAGTACTCCATTTTTTAAGTTTGGACTGAATCATATCATTTACTTCGTCTGCGTGATCATAGTATGTTTTTATAAGATTAAGTGCGAAATCATCCAGCATATAATCTTCATATTCAGGTAATTCCTGTGTTACTGCAAGGATATCGTCCAGGTCATTTGCGCTGAAACTGGCTTCAAAAACTGCAATAAAAGCATTTTCTCTTGATTTATGTCTTGTCATTTTTCTTTCCCTTGTTTATCTGTTTTTTGCAGATTATTCCTCTACAACTGTTTCTACACCTGTAACTATAATATTTACTTTGGAAACAGTAATATCTGTCATATTCTGTACATTGGATTTAACTGCCTGCTGGATTTCTTTGCAAACCGTAGGAAGTTTAACACCATATTTTACCACAACATTAACTGTAATATCAGCAACACCGTCAAACATAGTTACTTCAACAGATTTAGGCAGATTTGTTTTTGCAAGAAAACCTTTAACACCTGATGAGCCAACTGAAACGTTGCTTACACCTTCAACTTCCATAGCTGCGATTTTTGCTACTTTTTCAATAACAGCAACAGAAATTTTAAGTCCGCCGTTTTGTTTCACTGTATTTTTTAATTCCATAAATTGTTGCCTCCTGTAATATTTAACTCAAATGCAAAATGTATAATTTGTATGATTTGAATATAAATTGCAATTTTTGCATTCGATTATCTAATATTATACCACTAATGTATAAATATAACAACACTATTTTACTTCAACAACAACAATATTTTGTGAAGAAATTGATGTTTTTGACAATACAACATCTCTGATCTTTGATACATCAGCTTTTGAAAGTTCACCATTTACAGGCCGTACTGCCATGCTGATTTTATCTTTATTTATAGATGCAACGCAGTCTCGGAAACCTTTTGCTTTAACCATATTTTCAATATCAGTTTCTGTTGTCATATTCTGTATTATAACTGACAGTTCTTCTGTAGCTTTTGTTTTTTCAGAATCAGATATTTTGGCATTTTTAAGAGTTTTTTGTAGTGTATCAAGTGCTTCATCTCTTGTTTTCTGTCTTGAAAGTCTTGCCTGTTCAAAATATTTGTCACTGTCTGACTGTGTTGTTGCCACCAATTGTGCATCACCATAATTTTTATTTTCGTAATCGTCGCTGGTCATCAGCATATCTGATTGTTCCACATCAATATCCGCATTCATATATTCTGTAATTTCATCGGTGACAATATAGCTGTCCCTGGCACCTTTTGCATACTGCCAGTTAAGGTATACAGCAATTACCATTGCAAAACTTAAAATAATCATAGATACCCTTCTCTGTTTATTGATATTTTTCATAATAACCTCCAAGTCATTTCATTTTTATTACACAAATTCTGTTAGATGTAATATTTAATGCTACACCTACAGCATTTGTTATATCACTTACAACACTTATGTCATCAGCTCCAGGACTTACTACAACAACACCTTTGATAATAGGTTCTACAATTTTTTCCACAAGGGCTTTTTTCTGGGAACCATCATCAATTAAAACAATTTCATTCTCAAACATATATTTTTCTGATGTTTTTTTCGATTCATCAGCAGATGACTGTTGATCTTTTGTTGTTTTTTCCTGCCAGGCATAAATATTTTCTTGTCCTGATTCAAGAGTTATCATTACTTTTACTGTTCCGGCTCCATCAATTGAAGAAAGAATATCTGTCAATTCTTTTTCAAGCTGATGTTTAAATTCAACTGTTGAAACAACTTGATTATCAGCAACTTTTTGTTCAGGAAAAATTTCATCAGCTGAAATCATCATAATTCCTAATAAACCTATTGCTAACAAAAGACCTGTTAATTTTTTCTCTGTATACTTTTCTGTAAAAAACTGGAATAAGTTCATTTTAATCCTCGAATATTATAGTTCCTTCTTCAGAATATAGATCTTCAATTAAACTTTTATTATTTTCAGAAATACCGTAAAATACAATTCTATCAATTTTTATATATTCTTTTTGTTCAATTATATGCACCATTACATCTTTGTAGGATATGTTTTTATCATAAAGCTGATTTTTTATTTTACTCTCAAATTCCTGCTGTACAGCAGGAATAATATATTCTGAAGATTTGCCAATATTTTCCTGATATATTTTATCTGATGGTATATCAAGTTTAAATTCTGTAAATCTGAAAGAATCCAATACCGTGGCAATTACATACAACACAAATAATAACCTGAGAGATTTTTGCGTGGAAGTATTGCAAACAATATTAAACAACATTCCGAAAACATAAATAAAAACACAGAATTTTCCTATATTATTAATTAAAACAGACATTTCACGCTCCATTTGTTATCGAAATCATAACTGTAAAAGAAAAAATCATCATTACCATAAACAAAATAACAACAGCAATAAGCAATTCTATAGCCTGAATGAACCCAGATATACACTTTTTTAAAGATGCAGCATCAAATATATCGGCTATAATATGGATAAAGTTTGTGCATAACCAATATATTGTCAATGAAATCAACGAAGGAACAAATACTGCAACTACAGCAGAAATGCCAATTGCCCCTGCATAGCCTTTGATAGCTTCCATTCCTGCATACACACTTCCTATTGCGTCCTGCAAAGCTGATCCTATTACTGGTATTGCACCGCCACTTATTAATTTACCGGCCTTGACTGCCAGAGTATCTTTTCCGTGGCTTATAGTCGTCTGCAGCGTAAGCATAAAGCAAATTACAGATACAGCTGTTTTCATTATTGTCTTGATAATCTTTATGTAAAATTCTCCAAGTGATTTTAATCTTACAAAAGAGGACAGTGTATCTGAAACAATAATTGCAAAATATATTTCTATAGAAGGTAAAATAAATGTTATACACATATTTGATACTGCAATTACAGATGTAAGAAAAAGTCCTGTATAGATCGTTGATGTTAAAAATTCACCGCTTGCAAAGGATATACCAGAGTATACCGGTAAGAAAGCTACCATAAAATTTTTGATTTGAAACAGATTATCAATGATAATTCCTATAGTTTCTCTTAAAGGTGACAATAAATTAGTAAACACAATAAGGACACATATATTGTCATATACAGAATCTGCCATATCATCTGAATAAACTGATTTGGCTACACTGTACAGAAAAACAATTGCTATCAATTTTATCGCAAGGTCAAATGGTCTTTCAATTTTGTCCTTGATATTATCTGTAATGTAATCGGCTACGTTTTCAAGGGAAAAATTTTCATATAAAGATATATCCAGATTATATTCTTCTGTTATTTCATCAAGTTGTTGGCTATACTCGTCAACTGCATAGGCTTTGAGTGGTATTAATATATAAAGCCCCATCATTATTATTAATATTTTTTTCATTTTATCATCTGTTTTATTAATTCCATAACCTGTATAAAAATAGGCAATGCCAGAGCAACAATTGCTATTTTCCCCGCAAATACTATCTGGTTTGCCAATGCTTTATTTCCACTGTCTGTTGCTATGTCATTCACAAAACCAGTTAGCAAACTTATGCCCATAGCTTTAAAAACTATTGAAATATCTTCAAAGTAACTATCAAAAAAAACAGATTTTATCTGGCTTATTATTGGCGTTACATAGTTGATTATATTTATCAGTACAACTGTAGATGCGCATAAAGTAATAAGAATAGTCAGCGATTTATCATATAGTGGTAAACTGCTGACAATAAATATTGTAAATAAAATCAATAATGCTAATTTAATGAAATCCATTTTATAACTCGAAAAGATATTTTATAGTAACAAACAGTTCTTTTATCCGTGTTATAACCATTGTCATAACCACTATAAGACCAGTTAATGTTGTAAGCATGGCCTGGTCTTCCCTGCCTGACCTTACAAGTACCTGATTTAAAACCGATACAATTATCCCTATTGCTGCTATTTTAAATATTAAATCCACATCCATTTTTTTACTCCTAAACAATAAGCAGTATTATTACTACAGCTACATAGAAACCCATAAGTAAACTTATCTTATTGTTTTCTTTAAATTTGGTCATATATTCTGTATATTTATCTTTTAGAATTTTTTTGTTGTATTCAAGATATATTTCTTCATCTTCTTTGATTCTTTTACCTGAATTTATAAGAATACTATCTGTTTCATATTTAAGTTTTTCTGAACAGAACGCAAAACAGATTTTAAAAAACACATCGTTTTCCACTTGGCGCTCAAAACTTTCAAAAACCGGTTTATAGGTTTTGCCGTACATACAGGCAATTTTCATATCATCCAGAAGTTTCAAAATATATCCCACATATCTGGAAGTACAATAAAATTTGATACATCTCCTGTAAAAGAATAAAGTAATTGCAAAAATAAGAAACAAACATCCTACAATTTTATACATTTAAAATTTCCTTGATATAATAATTGTCTTGATTATTTTCAAGCAATATGAACTTATCAAACACACTATTTTCGATAAGCGGCAATATATTTTTCTTCATATATAACTCATCTAAAGATTCAGCATGAACTGAACATATAAATTTTACCCCGCTGTGCATCACAGCAAGCAAACTGTCGGTTTCTTCACGGTTTCCTATTTCATCACAGATAATTATTTCCGGATTCAATACTCTGACAGCCCTTATAACTGCATCTGCTTTAGGTAAATTTATTATAAAATCCCCCTTCAAACACGGGTGAAAAATTTCATTTCTTTCATCGCAAACTGTGTAATTTATATTTTCAAAGCTATTACATATGGAACGGATGAAAGTAGTTTTACCGCTATGAGGTTTGCCAATTATCAACAACCCCTTTTTAAAATCCAATATATTTTCAGAGAACTGTATTTTGGGAAAGTGAGATATACGTATATTTAGAGATGTTATTTCAGATATGAAATATTTTCCGCTGTTTAATTTTACAAATTTGCCGGCTATACCTACTCTGTGCCCGCCGGAAAGTGTTATAAATCCATTACTTATCTGTTCTTCATATGCGGACAATGACTTTTCACATATATTCATAAAAATATTATCCAGCTTTTCCCTGCTGATATATGTATCTGAAATTTCTTTATACATCCCTGAAAATGAAATCATTATATTTGAATTAAGCCTTACTCTGATTTCTGTAATTTTAGCGATGTCACTATTTTCAAAAAAATCTTTTACTTTTATCGGAAGTTTTGATAATAATAATTCCATATCCTTGTCCATTTAATCACCTTGATAATTAATATGTACTTGTCCTGGATTTAAGAACATAAAAAATAAATCCCCTGCTGATGCAGGGGATTTTAATTATTTAAGGATATTTTCTTCTCTTAATCTTCTTTCAATATATGGGGTCAGATTAAGATAATCACGGAATGCAGCATAACTGGCATATTCTTTGCTGTTGAAACCGCCGTTTCTGATTGCACGGATCGCTATATTCTTTGGAGTATGTTCAGTGTCGATAAACTCCATAACAGATACATCAAATCCGAGAGCCTTAAGTATCTGTGCACGTAAGCTGTCTGTTGCAAGAGCAGAAAATCTCTCTTTCAAAATACCAAACTGAAGCATTGGCTGGAGATTTTCATTACCTATCTGTTTAAAGAATTCATGCTGACAGCAAGGTACTGCTATAATAATTTTTGCATTGAATCGCAGTGACTGTACTATGCCTTCGTCAGTTGCATTGTCGCAGGCATGCAGCATAATTACCATATCTACATCCTGAGTTCTGTCATAATCCTTGATATCGCCTTTCTGGAACTCAAGGGAGGTGTAATTAAGATCTTTTGCCACTTTATTGCAATAATCAATTACATCTTCTTTAAGGTCAAGACCTGTAATGTCTGCCTGTCTGCCAAGAATTTTTACAACATAATAATACAGCGCAAATGTGAGATAGGCTTTTCCACAACCAAAATCAACGATTTTCAACGGTTTATCTTTCGGCAGAATATCAAGAGATGTTTTTAAAAGTTCAAGATATTTGTTAATCTGACGGAACTTGTTGTATTTTGCTTTTACAACCTTTCCTTCCTTTGTCATAACACCAAGATAGATAAGGAAGTCTATATCTTCACCTTCATTAAGAATATATTCTTTCTTTTTATTATGTGCTTTTATAGAAACTTTTTTACTTGGTGGCATTGTTTTAGCCTTTACCTTGCCATTAAAGCAGTTGATATGGAAATCGTTTTCTTTACCATAAACCATACACTGTGTGAAATAGTTTTCCATAAGAAGAGTGATTTCATCTACAAGGTCATCTGAAGAAACATTTTTATGTTTAACCTGTGCTTTTACAGTGTATTCAAACTGATATTTAACTGTGTCGCCTGATGTAAAAGGTCTGACTGTAACTTTTGAAAATTCACAGTCCACACCTTTTTTCAGACCACTGATTACAGCAAGCGCTATATCCTGCTGGAAATATTTAATTATTTTTTCTTTCATAATTTAATCTTCTACAAAAATAGGTATTAATTCCTGTTTATTTACATCTACAAGACCGATATCTGAGAATTTAACATTTGGAATAACAGGCAGTGCCAATGTAACAATTCTGAGCATAGGGTTTGGTAAATCAAGACCAGCTTTTTTCAGTGCTGATTTCATATTCTGCACTTCGCCGGACAGTTCTTCATTTGGTTTGTTACTCATAAGACCACCAACATTAAGAACAACATTTGCAACAACCTGGCCGTTTTCAGCCAAGGCCTGACCACCACCTGTTTTTTTCAGACATTCGTAAACCGCAAATGCATCTTCTGGATTTTTATATACGATTGATATATTGTGGCTGTCATGGGAAACTGTTGTACCCCAAGCTGCATCGATTTTTCCGAAATTTTTAACTACACCTTTTGTAAATGTACCTTTGCCGTATCTGTTTATGATAATAGCATAATGCAGACTGTCATCACCAGAAATGTCAACTACACCATCTACAACCGGGAGTTCAATCTTTGTGCAAACTGATGTAGAGCCATTGAAATCAATGTATTCCATCATATTTACTTTAACTTTATCAGCTTTTTCATATTTTAGCTTAAAATCTTCAACTGTAAAGTCAGGTGCATTTACACTGTTTTTTTCTTCAAGTTCAAATCTGATATCAGGAATATCAGCCAAAAGAACACCATCTTTTGCAACAAGTGTGCCGTCTGTGAAAACATGACTAGGTTTGAGTTCATCAAGTGAATCCATAAGCAGCATATCAGCTACATAGCCTGGAGCAATTGCACCATAGTTTTCAAGATGAACAGCCTGTGCTGCATTGAGTGTACAGGACTTGATTGCAGTTACTGCGTCAAAACCACATTTAAGCGCATCACGAAGAACATCGTTCATGTGTCCGTGTGCAATTATTTCATCTACTTCCCTGTCATCTGTACAGAATGTAAGTCTGTCATAGAACTTGATACCTTCCATACCTTTAACAATTTCAGAAACATTTTTGGCAATAGATGATGAACGAGCATCTACATACATACCACTTCTCATCTTTGGTTTTACTTCCCAATCATTTCTTGTTTCGTGGCAGGTTGTAGGACCACCAATTCTGTAAGAAGACAGCTGTCTGCCTTTAAGCCCTGGTGCGTGTCCCTGGATATATCTACCGTCTTCTTCAAATACTTTAAGAATATCCATCATTCTGTCATCAGCATTGTAAACACCGATAAAATCCATTACTTCAGCCAGACCAATTACATTTGACAGATTCAGCATTTTTCTGATTTCGTCAGCCATAAATGTGGCACCCGCATTTTCAAGGCCAGGAACAGCAGGAACGCAGGAAGGAATATCAATATACATTTTCATTGGCAGACCTTCAGTCTGTGCATTCATATATTCTACTGCTTCAATTCCATATACGTTTGCAATTTCGTGTGGGTCTGTAATAACCATTGTAGTACCGTGTGGAATTACAGCTTTGGCAAAATTGCGCGGAATCATCATAGAACTTTCAATATGTACGTGTGCATCTATAAGGCCAGGAGTAAGAAATTTACCCCGTGCATCAAGCACTTCTCTGGCGTTTACTGTTTCGAAATCCTCTGTTTCAACGTGTGCAACAAAGCCATCGTATACAAATACATTGGCTTTATAAATTTCACCTGTGAAAGTGTTTACAAGATTTGCATTTACAATGGCAAGATCAGCAGGCTGTCTGCCCATAGCAACCATCATAAGACCTTTTTTATCTTTTGGGAAGTATTTCATATACAATTCTCCTATAAAATTGTTACAGGTAAACTTAAAATCATAGAGAAAGAATCCCTATGATTTTAAGAATATAAATTACATTTTTTCGATTGCAGCAACAACCATATCTTTCAGCATAGCTGGGTTGCCTTTGCCTTTACTTTCTTTCATACACTGACCTACAAGGAAGCCAACAACATTAGTTTTACCATTTTTAAAGTCTGTAACAGCTTTTTCGTTGTTTGCCAGAACTTTTTCTACGATAGCATTAAGCGCACTTGTGTCAGAAACCTGTGCAAGACCTTTTTCTTTAACTATTTCGTTAGGGTCTTTGTCTGCGTCAAGAATAACTTCCAGTACTGTTTTACCTGCAGCATTGGAAATAGTTTTCTTTTCTATAAGGCTGATCATTTCTGCAAGGTTTACAGGTGTGAGAGCAAGATCAGTAATTTCACATTTTCTTTCATTAAGAACTTTATAAATATCACCAAGAATCCAGTTTGAAACAGATTTTGGTTCACATTTACCTGTTGCAATAACTGCTTCAAAGAATGCAGCTGTATTTTTGTTCAGAGCCAGCAGTTCGCTATCAGCTCTGGACAGTTTGTATTCAGACATATATCTCATTGTCTTTGCAACCGGCAGTTCTGGGATAGAAGCTTTGATTTCTGCTATTTTTTCATCAGACACAACAAATGTCAGCAAGTCTGGGTCTGGGAAGTAACGGTAATCCTGTGCATCTTCTTTAGAACGAAGAAGAACGTTAACGCCTTTTACATCATCCCATCTTCTTGTTTCCTGAACAATTTCGCCGCCGTTTTCAAGAACTTTTATCTGTCTTGCAGCTTCATAGTTAATTGCACGGTGTGCAGCAGAGAAGCTGTTAACGTTTTTCATCTCTACACGTGTACCGAATTCTGTAGAACCTACTGGTCTTACAGAAACGTTTACGTCACAGCGAACAGAACCTTCCTGCATTTTAGCATCAGAAATACCAAGATACAGCAGTGTTGTGTGAATTGTATCAAGATATGCTTTGGCTTCATCTGCAGAGCGGATATCTGGTTCAGAAACGATTTCAATAAGTGGAACACCGCAGCGGTTGTAGTCAGCAAGTGAGCCGCCCAGTGAATCATCGTGAATAAGTTTACCAGCATCTTCTTCAATATGAATTCTTGTAACGCCAATTCTTTTTACTTCATCACCTACCAGAACATCCAGGTAGCCATTTTCACACAGTGGAATGTCAAACTGGGAAATCTGATAAGATTTTGGAAGGTCTGGATAGAAATAGTTTTTTCTGTCCTGTTTTGTTGTACCATTGATTGTACAGTTCATTGCGTGGCCCATTTTGATTGCGTATTCTACAACCTGTTCATTGAGAACTGGCAGAGTACCTGGCAGACCCATACATACAGGGCAAACATTTGTATTTACTTCTGCACCGAATTCATTTTTACAGCCACAGAAGATTTTTGTTTCAGTGGAAAGCTCAGCGTGAACTTCAAGACCCACAACAATTTCATAATTGCTATTCATAACTTAAAACTCCTTTACTGCAAAGCCGCCAACTGTATTTTCGTAGCATTTTGCGATTGTCAATAATGTTGATTCAGAGAATTTGCGACCGAGAACCTGGAAACCAATAGGCATATTGTTGCTGTCAAAACCACAAGGTACATTGATACCTGGCAGACCTGCGATGTTAAGTGTAACTGTACAGATATCGCCTGCCCACATTGCAACAGGGTCGTTGCTCTTTTCGCCGATTTTGAAAGCAGTTGTAGGGTTAAGTGGTGTGATGATAGCATCACAGAGTTTCAGTGCATCGTCGAATTCTTTTGCGATAACTTTCTGAAGAACTTTAGCTTTTTTGTAGTAAGCATCATAGAAACCGCTGGAAAGTACATATGTGCCAAGAAGAATTCTTCTCTGTACTTCTTCACCAAAACCTTCGCTTCTGGAGGAAACATAAAGATTTTCAAGGCTGCTTCTGTCAGAACCTGTAAAGCCATATTTTACACCGTCATAACGGCCAAGGTTTGAAGAAGCTTCTGCACAAGCGATGATATAATATGCAGACAGAGCATAGTCTGTAGATGGCAGGGATACTTCAACAATTTCAGCGCCCTGTGCTTTAAGTACTTCTACAGCCTGGTAAATTCTTTCTTTTACTTCTGCAGAGATACCTTCACCAAAATATTCTTTTGGCAGACCAAGCTTCATACCTTTTACACTGTCACCATATGGTGTGTATGTGTAATCCTTGCTTGTAGCGTCCATTTTGTCTTTGCCGCAGATTGCTTTGAACAGCATAGCTGCATCATCAACAGTTCTTGCCATAGGACCAATCTGGTCAAGTGAAGAACCATAAGCAATAAGACCATAACGGGAAACAGCACCATATGTTGGTTTCATACCAACAATACCTGTAAGACAAGCTGGCTGACGGATAGAACCACCTGTATCTGAACCCAGAGCAAGTGGAACCTGGCTTGCAGCAACTGTAGCAGCGGAACCGGATGAAGAACCACCTGGTACTCTTGTTGTATCCCAAGGGTTTCTTGCAACCTGGAATGCTGAGTTTTCACCAGAAGAACCCATTGCGAATTCATCCATTGTTGTTTTACCGATGATAACAGCACCATCAGCAATCAGTTTTTCAACTACTGTAGCATTGTATGGTGGAACAAAGTTGCCCAGCATTTTTGAACCTGCTGTTGTACGCAGATTTTTAGTACACATATTGTCTTTAACTGCAACAGGGATACCAGCCAGTTCGCTAACTGTTTCACCTTTGGCTCTTTTTTCGTCTGCAGCTGCAGCCTGCTGAAGTGCCTGGTCAAAGTTGTAAGATGTATATGCCTGGATTTCACCGTCTGTTTTTTCAATTCTGTCGATTACAGATTTTGTAATTTCCACAGATGTAACTTCTTTTCTGTCAAGAAGGTCTTTCATCTGGGCAGCTGTTAAGCTATATAATTTATCCATTTTTATTCTCCTTCTTGATTAGTCAACTACTTTTGGAATGAGGATGCAGCCTGCAGCTGTATATGGTGCATTCTGCAGCATTTCATCTCTTGGGAATGATGGCTGAACTTCATCTTTACGCAGTTCCATTGTATTTGTTGGGTCAACCAGAGAACCCTGTGTATCAAGATCTGGCAGTTTTTCAACCATCTGAATAATGTCTTCCATTTTTTTCCGGAATTCTTCAACTTTTTCTTCCGGAATGGAAAGTTTTGCAAGTTTTGCAAGACGCATAATATCGATTTCCATTTTATTCTCCCTTAATGTTTAATCATATTTAAAAATTCTTCTTCGGTGATGACAGAAACACCCAGCTGGTTAGCTTTATCCAGCTTGCTGCCTGCCTTTTCACCTGCCAAGACATAGCTTGTTTTTTTGGATACCGATGAGGCAGCTTTGCCGCCATTATCGGTTATCAGTTTTTCAGCAGCATCACGTGAAAGTGTTGGCAATGTACCTGTAACAACAATAGTTTTACCTTTAAGCACATCACTTTCCACGGTAGAAACAAAGTTGGTATTTACACCCTTTTCTTTAAGTCTGCTGATTATATTCTGGACATTTTCACCGGCAAAATAATTTACAACACTTTTTGCTACAATTTCACCAAAACCATCAATTTTTATTATATCCTCTACGGAGGCATTTATCAAGTTCTCAATGGTTTTAAACTCTTCACACAGCATCCTGGCTGCTTTTTCGCCAACATTTCTGATACCAAATGCAAAAATCAGCTTGTCCAAGTTGTTGCCTTTGCTGTTTTCAATTGCTTTTATCAGATTATTTGCAGACTTATCCTTGAAACCATCCAGTTTCAAAGCATCTTCAACTGTAAGATAATAAATGTCTGCAACATCTTTTATAAGCTGTTTGTCTGCCAGCTGCATAACAACAGCCTCGCCAAGACCTTCGATATTCATTGCATTGCGTGATGCGAAATGAATAAGGTTTCGGACAAGTTGCTCTGGGCAATCCGGATTATTGCATCTTAAAGCGGATTCGTCTGTTTTTTCAACGGTGCTGCCACAAGATGGACATACCATAGGAATTTTGAAAATGCCTTCTGTATTTTTCTTCGAAAGACGAACAACTTCCGGGATAATATCCCCTGCTTTTCGAACAACTATCGTATCACCGATGTTGATCTGTTTTTCGTCAATAAAATCCTGGTTATGAAGAACAGCTCTGGATACGCTGGTTCCTGCCAACTGTACTGTATCAAATACTGCTGTAGGAGTCAGTACACCAGTTCTGCCCACCGAAATCTCAATGTTTTTGAGCAGAGTTTCTTTTTCTTCAGGTGGATATTTGTAAGCTACTGCCCATCGTGGATATTTATTGGTACTTCCCATTACTGCGCGCTGTGCAAGATCATTAACCTTGATAACAGCACCGTCAATATCAAAGGCAAACCGGCCACGCATTTCGCCAATAGCCTCTACTTCTTTAATTGCATCTTCAATATTGTCAAAAACAGAGTACCTTGGTGAAACTTTGAAACCATATTTTTTCAGCAAATCAAGGGATTGTTTGTGTCCTGTGATTTCAATATCATCACTTATCTGCTGGATGTTGAATATAAAAATATCCAGTTTTCTCTCTTTAGTAATTTTACTGTCTTTCTGTCTTACAGAACCTGAAGCCGCATTTCTTGGGTTTTTGAAAGGTGTTTTTCCTTCGTTTTCCTGCTTGGCAACAAGCTGAAAAAACACTTCCCTTGGCATATATACTTCGCCACGTACTTCAAGAAAAGCAGGAGCATTCTTTATTGTTTTAGGTATTGATCTGATAGTTGCAAGATTAGCTGTAACATCTTCACCAACAACACCATCACCGCGGGTTGAGCCGCGTGTAAATACACCATTTACATATTCAAGACTCATTGACAAACCGTCAATTTTTGTTTCTACAACATACTGTGGATTATCAACAGTTTCTCTTACTCGGCGATCAAAATCCCTGAGTTCATCATAGGAAAAAGCATCCTGCAAACTTTCCATTTTTACTGTGTGTGTTACTTTTTCAAAAGTAGAACTGGCCAAGCCCTGAACCTGCTGTGTAGGCGAATCCTCGGTTACGAGCTGTGGATATTCACCTTCAATCTGTTTTACTCTGTTAAGGAGCATATCATATTCATAGTCGCTTATTTCAGTTCTATTTTCGTTATAATAAAGATTGGAATGATAAGCTATAAGAGCCTTAAGCTCATCAAGTTCCTGTTTGATTTTATTAATGTCCATATATTACACCTCAATAATTTCAACAATTTATTATAACAAAAATTCAAGATTTTTACAATATCAATCATTCAAATAATGCAAGTTATCAGATATGTTTTCAGGTACTTTACCTACAATTACAGTCTGTGCTACACACACTCTGGTTTTAAAGTTGACATCAGTAGAGTAATTAGGTATAAGAGCTGTCGCAGATACTTTCAAAACTATAAAAATCCTGTGATTAACCTGATTTATACCAGTCGTCTCGAACTCACTTTCAATATCGGTTTCAACATATGCCGCAGGGGTAATGACAAAATGAAGCCGTGGCCCCTTATTATTTAGAAAATCAATATTGGTTATATTCCCTACTGGAATATAAATATCTGCTTTATCCATCATCTGTACTTTACTGATTACTGTAGATGTTATCTGGGATTTAAGCCTGTTTACCTCAAGGGCATTGTAGGCTATAAGTGAAATTTCATCTGAAGAATTTCTCTGTACTGATATAAGTTCTCCATATGAAAGAGGAGAAATTTCCATTTGCTCTATTATTGCCTGGTTTGCAGCCTGAGTAACCATACTCTGTACTTTATATTTTGCCAAAGTTACTACCTGCGGTCTTATTCGGCTATCAATAAATATAAACACAGCGGTAAATATAAGTAAAACAACAAAAAGTCTTAAATAGAATTTATCAGATTTGGTCTTATAATTTCTTTGCATAATATCACCTAAATTAATATATTCGCAAAGAAAAGTTTTGTTGTATAAAAAATAACCGGGGATTAACCCGGTTATCACATTTTAAATTGAAACAACTTTTGCTACACCCAGCATAATTGGATCCAGTTCTTTTTTCATATTAAGAGCTTCTTCTATTTCATAGTCAACAATTGCGTCATTTTTAAGTGCAACTACTCTATTGTAATAACCAGCCTGGAGCAATTCGATAGCATGAACACCCATCTGTGCTGCAACAACTCTGTCGCGCATACTTGGTGAACCACCGCGCTGTACGTGACCAAGAACTGTACCACGTGTATCAAGACCTGTTTTTTCCTGGATTTCTTCTGCGATTTTAAGAGCTTTGCCAGCACCTTCAGCAACAATGATAAGGAAGTTCTTCTTGCCTTCAGCCTGAGTTCCTTTGATTCTTGCAATAACATCTTTGTCGATATCCCAAGGCTGTTCCGGAACAAGGACACAAAGAGCACCTGTTGCAATGCCAGTATTTACAGCTATATAACCTGCGTGTCTGCCCATTACTTCAACAACAGAACATCTTTCGTGACTCTGTGTAGTGTCGCGCAGTTTGTCAATCATTTCCATTGCAGTATTGAGCGCTGTATCAAAACCAATTGTATAATCACTGCAAGCGATGTCATTGTCGATTGTGCCTGGAATACCGATTGTTTTGATACCGTGTCTTGAAATAGCCTGTGCACCACGGAATGAACCGTCACCACCAATTACTACAAGAGCATCAATACCGTGCTTTTTACAGTTTGCAACAGCTTTCAGCTGACCTTCCAGTGTAGTAAATTCATCAGATCTGGCTGTATACAGCATTGTACCGCCACGATGAATAATTTCAGAAACACTGCGCAGGTTCATATCAAAAATATCATCATTGATAAGACCGTTATAACCGTGTCTGATTCCTTTCACTGCAAAGCCATTGAAAATAGCCGCACGGACTATCGCACGGATTGCTGGGTTCATACCTGGAGCATCGCCACCGCTGGTAAGAACACCTATTGTTTTAATGTCACCCATTAATTTCACCTCTTATTTTCTTAAAACTACGTTGCTTTCCCCAACAATGTATTTCAGCTCATCAAGAGCATTTATACTTTCTCTGATCCACAATCTCTGTGGAGCTTTAATATATTGATTCTTGTCCTGAAGATAGAAATATACCGGCAACATACCGCTGTATCTGGACATTATAGCACAGGCTTGTTTAAACTGTGGTGTGTTTTGTCCCGGCACTTTCAGATAAAGACCATATTTAGGGTCTTTTTTGGACATATAGATATGTTTAGCTTCTTCTGAGCCAATCTCATAAATAGAATCTGCAAGTATAGTGGCTTCTTCATCTTTCAGTGATACAGTACCATTTACAATGAGTACAGCATTTTCATTTATTATATCCATTGTTTCCTTAAATACATTAGGAAAAACCAACATATCCATAGCACCCGAAAGATCTTCTACCGTAACAAATCCCATTGTTTCATTTTTCTTTGTAACGTATGATCTGTATTTGGATACAATTACCACTATAGTCTGCTTTGTATTATCGTATACTTCATTGCCTTCATTCGTCAATTGAGAAATGTTGCAGGTTGATATATATTTCACATATTCCTGGTTTTTCTCAAGTGGATGGCCTGAAAGATAAATTCCTGCCAGCTGTTTTTCAAGATTCAGCTTTTCTGTATCGGTATAATCTTCTGCGGCTGGGAAATGTTCGTCATCTTTAAAGGTAAATTTTGTGTCTTGAACAACTTCTGGCACACTGAATAAATCCAATTGACCTGAAACTTTATTTTTCTGCTCATTGTTTATGCTGTTGAGCAGATAGTCTATATTTATATACAGTCTTCTTCTGTTTACACCAAACTGATCAAAAGCACCAGTTTTAACGAGACTTTCCAATGCGCGTCTGTTAAAACCTTTGTCAGACATCCTTCTACAGAAATCAAAAATACTGGTAAATTCACCATTTTTTTCTCTTTCAGCAGATATAGCATCAACAAATGTTTTACCTACATTTTTAATGGCAGCCATACCATAACGAAGATTATCACCTTCTACCACAAAGCCAGCATAGCCTTTGTTTATATCCGGAGGCAGTATTTTTATATTTCTTTGTCTACATTCCTGGGTATATTCAAGAATTTTAGCAGTATTTTCAAAAATACTTGTAAGCATAGCGGCCCAAAATTCTTTTGGGTAATGGGCTTTCAGGTAAGCTGTCTGATAAGCAACATAAGCATATGCAGCAGCGTGTGGTTTGTTGAATGCATAGGAAGCAAAGCTGGACATTTCATCAAAAATCTCTGTTGCTATGTCTTCACTTACACCATTTTCAGCACAACCACTGATAAAATGTGTGCGTTCTGCAGCCATTACATCAGCTTTTTTCTTACCCATAGCGCGACGTACAAGGTCCGCCTGACCATAGCTGTATCCTGCAAGTGTACGACAAATCTGCATTACCTGCTCCTGATATACAATACAACCATTTGTAACCTTGAGAATATCCTCAAGAAGCGGATGTTTATATTTAATCAGCTCTGGATGATGTCTGTTCTGTATAAATGTAGGTATGGAATCCATAGGACCTGGTCTGTACAGAGAAATAACAGCAATAAGGTCTTCTATGTCTACAGGTTTAAGCCCTGTAAGCACGCTTTTCATACCTCCACTTTCAAACTGGAATACGCCAATTGTATCTCCGTCTTCAAGCAGTTTAAAAGTTTTGGCATCGTTTAAAGGTATGTTATCAGCACGGAAATCAGGATTGAATTTCTGAATCATTTTTTCACACTGATCAATAACCGTAAGTGTACGCAGACCAAGAAAGTCCATCTTTAGAAGGCCGAGTTCCTCGATAGTTGTCATCGGGAACTGCGTTACCAGCTGACCATCGTTACTCTGCAAAGGTATATATTCTACCACGGGTTTGTCTGTGATTACAACACCCGCCGCGTGAGTGGAGGCATTTCGTGGCATACCTTCAACTTTCATAGCAAGGTCCAAAAGTTCCTTGGTCCGGGCATCACCATCATAAAGCCGCTTTAACTCTGGAGACATTTTCAAAGCTTTTTCAATGCTTATATGAGCTGCAGGGTTATTTGGAATAAGCTTTGCTATCTTATCCACATTATTGTAAGGCATATCAAGCACACGGCCAATATCGCGGACTGCACCACGTGCCGCAAGCGTACCAAATGTGATGATCTGACAAACATGGTCACTGCCATATTTTTCTGTTACATAATCAATTACAAGCTGTCTTTTTTCATAACAGAAGTCGATATCAAAGTCCGGCATAGAAATACGTTCCGGATTAAGAAATCTTTCAAAAATCAGGTTGTATTTCAGAGGATCTATATTGGTGATACCCATACAGTATGCACACAGGCTGGCTGCACCACTGCCACGGCCTGGACCTACCGGTATATCGTGACTGCGGGCGTAGTTTATAAAATCATATACTATCAGATAATAATCTACAAACCCCATACGACTGATAATACTGATTTCATAATCAAGTCGTTCAGTCATTTCTGGTGTAATAGTACCATATCTTCTCACAAGTCCATCACGGCAAAGCTTTTCAAAGAAAACCTGATTAGGGCTGCCATCTGGAGAAGTATAAATCGGCAGTTTTGTTTTGCCGAATTCGTAATCAAAATTGCATTTTTCCGCAATTTTCACTGTATTTTCGCAAGCCTGAGGAATGTATGAAAAAAGATCATACATTTCTTCAGTACTTTTTACATAAAATTCATCTGTCTCAAACTCAAGTGTATCAGGATCTGAAAGACGTTTATTAGTCTGCACACAGATAAGTGCATACTGCATCTTTGAGTCTTCTTTATTTATATAATGACAGTCATTTGTCGCAACCAGCTGAATATCGTGTTTTCTAGCAAGTTGAAGCAACATAGGAAGAACAGTTGCCTGGTCTTCAATACCATGGTCCTGGATTTCGATATAAAAATCATCGCCGAACAGTTCTTTGTAAAACAGAGCTGTTTCTTCTGCCCTGTCCATATCCCCAGCAAGAAGGGCTCGAGGAATTTCGCCAGCAAGGCAAGCAGACAGGCAAACAAGACCCTCGTGATATTTCTCCAACAACTCTCTGTCTATTCTCGGTTTTGTGTAAAATCCTTCGGATGAACCTAAAGTTACAAGCTTAATAAGATTCTGATAACCTATTTCATTCTTTACAAGCAAAACAAGGTGATAATAGGTATCCAGCCTGTGAACTTTATCTTTTCTGCCTCTGCTGGCAACATAAACTTCACAGCCTATGATAGGCTTTATCCCCTCTTTTTTGGCTTTTTTATAAAAATCCACACAACCATACATAACGCCGTGGTCAGTAATAGCCACAGCGCTTTGTCCAAGTTCTTTTATGTGCTTCATAAGTCTGTCTATGCGGCAGGCACCATCAAGCAGGCTGTATTCGGTATGCAAATGAAGATGTACAAAATCTTTGCTCATATTATTCCTCTATTTGTGCCACAGCACACAGTTTTTGCAGTCTTCTGTTTACAGAAGACTTTGTCATTGGTTCAGAACACATTTTCCCCAATGCATCAAGTGACAGCTCTGGATTTTCCAGTTTGAGCTGTGCAAGTTCCTGAATATCTTCAGGCATATCATACAGAAGTTCTGTTTCTATCAGTTTCTGTATAGCTTTTATATATTTCTGTCCTGCCTTTACTGTTTTTGCAATATTCGCTGCATCACAGTTTGTAAGGCGATTCTGATGATTGCGGATATCTTTAATCATTTTATCGCCCATAAGTTCAAGGCATGATTGCTGTGCGCCTACTGTTACAAGAAATTCTTCTATAGTCTGGCTATTTTTAGTATAAACAGCATATGACGCACGTCTTTTTGCTATTTTAAAATCAAATCCGGCAAATTTTAATGTGTTCAGCAGATTATTTGCCAGTTTTTCATCCTTGTATGTAAACTCAAGATGGTAGTCTTTTTCCGGATTAACCAAAATTCCGTCTGAAACAAAAACTCCAGTCAGGAAATTTGTCGCACAATTATTACAGAAGCTGTCATTGTTCAGAAAAGTATAAAGATTTTTAACACTTTCAGGTTCTGTAATATAAATCTTTGTTACCTGTCTTTTACCTTCCTGTTCTCTTTCAACCACATATGAGTCAATATCATATCTGCTCATCAGTTTTTTTATAACCTTCGCAGACTTGGTCAAATCAGGTTTATAGATAAATCTCTCGGTTTCTTCGGTTATTTCCGCACGATAAAAATAACCTTTCAGAAAACTGGCATTACAGCAATAATTTTTAGAAAACTTAAAATTATCAAGGGCTTCGTTACGGCTTTCTTTTGAAAATGTGGATTCCATATTTTCCCTTTCCTGAATCAGACAATAATCATTTCTTTTTCAAGAACAACACCGCGCTGTTCCAGAACAATCTGCCGCACCTTGTCTGCAAGAGCCACAATATCAGCACAGGTAGCGCCACCAATGTTTACAATAAATCCGGCGTGTTTTTCACTTACCTGAGCGCCGCCTACAGTAAGACCTTTGAGGCCACATTCATCTATCAGTGCTGCAGCAAAATAGCCTACAGGGCGTTTGAACGAACTGCCTGCACTTGGTTTATCCAAAGGCTGTTTGTCCTTTCTTCTCTGCATAATATCTTCCATAAATGCAAACATCTCTGCAGAGTCTTTTTCTTCAAGATCAAAGGTAGCTGAAACAATAAACCATTTATTTTTCATAAAGATTGAATGTCTGTAGGAAAATTCACATTCAGCTTTGTTTATTGTTTTAAGAACACCATTTTCATCTATGTATTCCACAGATAAAAGCTTGTTGGAAATTTCTCCGCCGTAGGCACCTGCATTCATAAAAATGCCACCACCTACATTGCCTGGGATACCATAACAGAATTCCAGACCTGACAGTCCCTTTTCCCGAACAGCTTTTGACAGAGAAGTCATAAGCATACCAGCACCAACCTTTACGATTGTGCCATCAATATTTATATTGTTCAGATTAAGAGATTTTACGATAACACCACTGAATCCGTTATCGTTGAAAATTACATTAGAGCCATTTCCAAGATAATAAGATTCAATGTTATTATTTTTTAAAAATTCAATAAGCTTTGCCGTTTTTTCAATACTGTCCGGCATAGCTATACACATAGCATTGCCACCCACCTTGAAGGTAGTGTGTTTTTTCATGCTTTCGTCAAAGTGAGCATCAATGTTATTTTTATCAAGAAAAGTTTTAATCATTATTTACCCCAACCATAGCGGCACCGATGATACCGGCATCGTTTCTGAATTTAGCAATAACTATTTTTGTTCTTTCCCGTGCATTTCTTGCAAAGTCTTCTCTATCAATATGAGGCTGAAGCAGATCAAGCAGGTATTGTCTTTCGTTTGAAACACCGCCGCCAAGACATACAACTTCTGGCTGGAAAATATTGATAAGATTTACAAGACCACAAGCCAGGTATTCAATATATGTGTTAACAACATCAGTTGCAACTTTATCCCCCTGTTTCTGTCCGTCAAATGCTGTTTTTGCATTTACTTTTTCGATGTCCGGACAGATTTTCCACAGTGCACTTTCTGGATGTTCTTTCATAGCAGCCCGTGTATCACGTGTAAGCGCGCTGGCTGCAGCGTATCTTTCAAAACAGCCTTTTCTGCCGCAATTGCACATACGACCGTCTTTTTCTATAACAATATGGCCTACTTCGAGACCGGCATAGTTGGATCCAGCATAAATTTCACCGTTGAGTAATGCACCGCCGCCTACACCTGTACCCAGAGTAACGATAAGCGCATTATTACATCCTTTTGCATTACCAGCCATAACTTCAGCTATAATTGCCGCGTTTGCATCATTTTCAACGTAAACAGAAAAACCAAACAGTTTTTCCAGATTTTCTTTGATTTTCCAGTTTTCATAGCCAAAGTTCACATTTGACCATACTATACCGCGTTTGCCATCAACTGAACCTGGTGTACCAATACCAACACAGATAATATCTTTATTTATATCATAGCCATTTTCTTCACAAAGAGATTTGCAAAGAAGGAAAATATCGTTTTCCAGTTCAGCTTCAGGTTTTGGCAGGTTTGTTCTTACGCTTTTTTTACAGATGATTTCGCCGTTTTTATCAACTATACCTGCTGCAATATTAGTTCCGCCAAGGTCTACACCAATGTAATATTTGCTCACTTTTAGATTCTCCTATATTATGTATACCATATATTTTATTCTTCGATACCGAGCTGTTTGAGCAGTTCTTTTGCCGCAAAATAGCCCATTTTTTTCTGTCTGTTAACAACAGCTGCTGTTTCAATAACAATAGAAATGTTACGACCAGGACGAACCGGAATAACAGATTTTACAACACTTACACCAAGAATATCTGTGTATTCATCAGTCAGACCTGTTGTGCTGTAACTTTTGTCAGCTTTCCAGTTTTCCAGTTCAATAACCATATCAATTTCCTGGCGCTGTTTAACAGCAGATGCACCGTATGTTCTGGCAATATTGATGATACCAACACCACGCAGTTCAATAAAGTTCTGAATGTTTTCAGGTGACTGACCAACCAACTGGCTGTTTGAAAGTCTTCTGATTTCAACAGCATCGTCAGCTATAAGACGATGACCGCGTTTTACAAGTTCAATAGCTGTTTCAGATTTACCTACGCCGCTGTCACCAACGATAAGGATACCCTCACCGTAAACTTCCATAAGTACGCCATGACGTGTCACACGCTGTGCAAGCTCTGTATTGAGGTAACCGATAGCATGCGCCATAAAAGCAGATGTATCTTCTGTGGTTCTGAGAAGAGGAACTTTATGTCTTCTTGCCGCTTCAACAATTTCAGAAGAAATAAGCATATTTCTTGTAATGATAACAGCTGGTACGTTTCTTGAGAAAAGGTTATTTATTCTTTCCATCTTAACATCCTGTTCGAGGCTGTCAAGATAACTGAATTCCATTTTACCAAGAATCTGTACTCTGGTTGGTTCAAAGTTTTCGCTGAACCCGGAAATAAGCAAACCTGGACGGTTTACTTCTGTACTTGTGATTTTTATTTTATCTGCATCACCAGGAACAGATAAAACTTCAAGATGTAACCGGGCTATAAATTTTTCCAATGTAACATAAAATTTCATAATATATACTCCGCTTTCCAATTATATATACTTATAACAATTATATAATATTGTTTCTCTATTTTCAACTAAAACCATACCAGAAATAACAGAATCTGCCCGATGTTTCTGATTCAACAAAACACCGGGGATTGTCAGATTATGAATACATTTATATTTACTCCCCCACACTTTTCTCCTGACTGAATACAATACCAGTGCAGATTGCTGTTATCTGTGATAATTGTATCGTTGTATAGTTCATAGGCAGTATCTCTGATTTCGTTTTCCAATAATTCTTTCATGAAATTTTCATAAGCAATGTAATTATTTATTCCTTTGTAATCTTTCAGACTTGCATAGATATTTAAATTCAATGAGCCATCAAAGCTATGCATCACTTTACAATTTTCCAGTTTGCAATAAATTGTCCCATCTCTGAAAATATACGAAAAATCTTTTGTTTTTCCGGTAAAAATATTGAAAATATTCCACTGATTTTCATTTAAAAGTTTCACTGGCACACCGTCTGAAACAAGAACAGCACCTTTATTGTTTTTATCTTTGTCAGTAAATTGAACAAAACCAGTAATCTTATTTTTGTTGTCAATTAAATCGAACACAGCAGATCCGATAAGTTTATGACCGGATACATTATTTTCCGGCAGTGTATCCGATGCATAACACATTATATTCGCAGTAACAGGTATTTTAAGGCGATTCAAGGAATAAATTATTTTACTTATATTACCATCAAACATATTTGCATTAATATAAATATTCTCACACAGTCTGTAGTTATAATTTCTATTTATTGTCACATTGATACACAACTGATCCAGATCTGTTCCACAATACTTCTCATAAATATAATTTTCTTGAGATGTAGAGAAGTCATAACATTCAACTGTAAAACAATATTTTCCATCTTCAAATGATATCATTAAATTTTTTACATAATTTTGATTTTCTGTAGTTGAACAACCAACAAGAAAAAACAAGAAAAGAATAAAAACACTACGTCTTATCATTTTCTTTTCTCCCCCAAAAAATAATCACTACAACAAACATTTCTACTATAACCCAAAAATTTGACACCAGTGTATTGAAAAACAAAAATGGTATTATTAGAAATAAAAATCCATATTGAGTTACTTTATTTTTCATTGTAAGTATTTTATAGGCCCACAAAAGCATTGATAGTGTGCCAAAATACATAAATAAAACAAAAAAACTGTACATTGCATCAAAATTCCTTATCAAATCTGTACCTGAAATTTGAAACAGCGCCTGTAAAGGAGATATACTATACAAATAATTACCACTAAACACTGAAAAACTGAAGATTATCAGAAATATATTTGCTAACGCCACTGTTAAAATGTTTGAAAAAGCTGTATTTTTAAAATTTAATTCCAGACTATTTAATATTATAATCATCGGCACAAAATAATCAAACAATGTTACATTATATAGTTTTGCCGCAGATATAGAATATAGATTATAAGGAGTTACTTTATTTATATTAAACAAAAATAATACCATTAAAGATAATACAGTCATTATCCATAAAGGGTATGCAGTCCTGATAATAATATCATTATCTGATGAAACAAAAATTAATATCAATATTAAAGAAACAACACAAGTTGAAAGTGCACTGTTGTGATAAATCCCCATATAATGCATTATATCCGCTATCTGTTTTGCAATCAGAAATATTATATAAACCGCCACGATATTCGATACAATTGGTTTTAAAGAACGATTTTTGCTCAGTAACATACAGTAAATAATATAAATCCGACTTTTAAAGCCTATCCGCCAAATCCAACTGTAAACATCAGTTTTATCTACCGGAGTATTTACTGTCAAAGAAAACAATGCATAGGAAAATGTTAAAAAATTTAATGCCGATATTTTATTAAACGTCTTATTCACTTTTTATATTGGTTTCTCCTTTATGATTTCTCCAACTACTTTTCAATAATCCGTCCGAAAAAAGTTTGTTTCTGTTTTCGTAAAATATATTTGCGTAACTGTATATTTCGCTGTTTACATTTATTATATTTATAAATAAAAATAATAGGGAAAAACTTAACCCTGGTATTCCCAATATTCCAGATAACAATACTACGATAATTCTCATTATAATTATGGATTCGTAAAATGAGGGTATTATAAATGCAGAAATCGTGCTGATAGCTATAACTATAAGCAATGCACTGCCAATAAGGCCTGCACTTATTGCTGCATCTCCAATAATCAATGCAGATACTATTGATACTGTACTGCCTATTGGTGAAGGCAGACGAAGACCGGCCTCTTTAATAATTTCAAACAAAATTATTATTAATACAGCCTCTAAAAATAAAGGCAATGGTGTCGCATTTTGTGACGAATATATATAAAACAATAATTTATCTGCCAATGCCTGTGGCGCATATGATGTAAAAGCCACATATATACCTGGCAACATAACAGCTATTATAAATGATATATATCTTAAGATTCTTATAAACGATGCGAAATATGGTCTTTGTGTGTAGTCATCGTTAGTTATAAAATTATCCCGGAAAAAATATGGGTACAGCATCGCATATGGTGTTCCGTCAACCATTATCCCTACTTTTCCCTCACACAGCTTGGCGCAAAATGTATCTGGTCTCTCTGTGTATCCTACTGACTGAAAAAGGCTCCCCTTTGTCCTGTCAATAAATGGTGTCAAATATCCAGTTTCCAATATTACAGGCAAATCTATATTTTTTATTCTCTCAATTACGTCATTTGCAAGATTTTCAGGACAATAATCACCATGATAATAAACTGTAATTTCAGTTTTTGTTTTAGAACCTATCTGCAGTGTTTTAACATTTAAATTATCACTGCGTATTCGTCGTCTTATCATCCCCATATTTTTTCTGCCGGTATCTGTGAAACTTTCCTTTGAACCCCTCAGATTACTTTCGTTAGTAGGTTTATCTACACCTCTGGCTGGGTATCCCTGGACTGGCATAACCATCGCCTTATCTACCCCGTCTATCAAAAGTAGTGCAAATCCTGCTGTAAGAAAAAACATTGATTTTTCAAAAGTGTCCACTGTTGTAGGGTTGAACGGGATTGTAGTTTCATGTTTTATATAATCAAACAGTTGCAGTGAATCTTTGCTGTCTTTCATATTATTTAGTGGTTCTAAAAATATCTGCCATAGTTTTAAAGAGTCCGTAAGATCTTCACACATCACAACAGCACATTGCACGGTCGCAATTTTTACAGGTTTAAAAAAATAATCCGCTGAATTGTCAAACAGATCTGCAAACTTTGCTTTATTTTTATCCAGATTTTTAAACAAACTGCTTTCCATAAATTCACCTCATAATCAGTCTTGCCAAGTTGTTTATTTTTACACAGCTTGTCTATAATACATTGGGGTGATTATATGATTTCCATAGTAACAAGAACTACGTTTATGTTTTTTCTGGTTATGTTTGCTTTAAGAGTTATGGGCAAAAAAAATCTGGGCGAATTTCAACCCAGCGACTTTGTATCAACGATGCTTATTTCGAACCTGACTTCAATAGTTATAGAAGCTCCCGAATTGCCCATTTTATATTCTGTTATACCCATTCTGCTGATAGTTTGTTATGAAATATTTACCTCTATAGCGGCAAAGAAAAACGACAAATTTGCAAAAATTACACAAGGTAGCCCTAAGATTCTTATAGTAAAAGGAATAATTGATCAAAAAGTTATGTCCGAGCTACGATTCACAGTTAATGATATACTTGAAGCAATGAGATCAAAAAATATCTTTTACCTGGAAGAAGTCAATCTTGCTGTTGTAGAAACTACGGGGCAGATAAGTATATATCCAGACCCTAATTCAAAAACAAATATAAATAAAGCGGATATACCACCATTTGACATTGTTGTTGACGGTAAATATAGAAACAAAAATTTAGACTATATAGGTATAAGTAAACAACAAACAGAAAAAATATTAAACCAAGAAAATATTTGTGCAGAGGACATATTATTACTTCTTATTGATGGAGACAAAAACTATAATCTGACATTGAAGGAATTAGTATGAAAATATTTCGATTTTCTTTGATTTTATTTTTGACAATAATTATTTCGTCCGTGTTATGCAGTTTTTATATAAGAGATAATTTGTCATTTTATAATATATATTTAAAAAATATTGAAAGCATTGATAAAAATATTGAGATGGCGAAAAAAGAATACGCTTTGCTTAAATCAGATTTTTATACAAAAAAAGATATGCTCCAGAGGTTTATAAACAAGGAGCATATCAATGAAATTGAAAAAAATATTTTATTGATAGAAAATGCAATAATTAACAATGAACTGACAGAGTGTCAGAATTTGAGTATAGAAACACAATGTCTTATTACACAAATTATTGATTACACAACGGCTATCGATTAGCCGTTTTTCTTTTTAAGAAGTTCGCTAAGTTCTTCAAAAAATGTATTTACATCACTGAATTGTCTGTAAACAGATGCAAAGCGAACGTAGGCTACTTCATCCAGCTTTTTGAGTTCTTCCATAACCATTTCGCCCAGCTCTACAGAAGATACTTCACTTTTAAGACTGTTTACAATTTTATATTCAATACGGTCAACAGCTTTTTCCAAATCCTGTATAGAAACCTGGCGTTTTTCGCAGGACTTAATCATACCATTAAGAAGCTTGTCTCTGTTGAAAGCCTGAATGGAGCTGTCCTTTTTCTTTACCATAATTGGTGTTGTTTCTACAATTTCAAATGTAGTAAAACGTTTTCCACAGCTGATACATTCTCTGCGTCTGCGAATTCTCTCGCCGTCTTCTGTTGGTCTTGAATCAACAACCTTACTGTCAAAACCACCGCAAAATGGACATTTCATAATCTTTTCCCCTTTAATATTACTAACAATATTATTCTACTGAATATTTTTCAGATAATCAAGTGCATCTTTCACAGTATACTGTTGGGAGATGTTTTCGTTGTACACTTCTATAAGAGCAGTATCAACATTATAGCTTTGCTGCAGATAACAAAACAGTTTTTTGAAATCAACTTCGCCTTTACCAGGCAACAAGCTATTTCCATACTCATTGTAGTCACTGATATGAATGTGGCTGATTCTGTCTGCCATAAGATCGATTATTTCATAAATATTCTGTTGAGCCCTTACAGCCTGCTTAAGATCAAACACAAATTTTACATCCTTATCAGCATATTCAATAAACTGCTTAAGATTCTGAATATAGCCGCATTTGAATTTGACCACATTCTCCTGAGATATATAGACATCGTATTCCCTGGCTTTTCTCGAAAGAAGGTTCAATATTCTGGTGTAATCCTCCATGGACATATATTCAGCTGACGAATAACAACCATGTATTACAACATATTTGGCCCCAAGAATCTGACAGGCCCTGAAATATTTTTCATAATATTTTATGGAATCCTCCAGTTTATAATCACTCTTGGACCAAAACATAAACGTTTCTATGGCAGATGTGAAAGGGTGAACAGAAATGATCTTTATACCATTTTCATCGGCAATACTTTTCAGCTGAGAAATATATTCTTCATTTAATTCACTATCAGTATTGAAAAATATTTCAGTATATTTTGCTCCTGTTTCGGCAACAAACTTCAAAGCGTCAATAGTTTTCCGCGGGAAATAACACCCGGTAGAAACACCAATATTCAACCTATCACCTCTTAATCCATAAATAATGAAACCTGATTTGTTCTTGGCATATCACCCAAAGCACCAACTTCGTACAGAGTATCAATAACCGCAGATGATGCACCAGAAGCTTTCTGGAAATCTTCTACTGACAAAAACTCTGTGTTGTCCTGGCAGGCTTTTTCCAGCTGCATTGCAGCTGTTTCACCTACACCTTTAAGTGACATATATGGAAGACGGATTTTGCCGTCTACAACAGCATATTTTTTGGCCTTGCTTTCACCTAATTTAATAGGTAAAAACTCGTATCCGCGGGCTAGCATTTCAGATACCATCTGCAAGGATGTACGTAATTCTTCGTCTTTTGCAGTTTTTTCTATTTTAAGACGTGCTGTTACTTCTTTAAGTTTTTTTGTCGCAACTGCCTTGCCACCTACGGCAGCCTCATAGTCGATTGCTTCACCACGTACTGTGAAATATGTGGCATAAAATTCTACCGGATAGTAAAGCTTAAACCACATAAGTCGTATAGCCGCCATAAGATAAGCAACCGCGTGAGCTTTAGGGAACATATATTTGATTTTTTTACAGCTGTCAATATACCACTCTTCTACCCCATGACTACGCAGCATATCTTCTGTTTCTGCATTGAATTCTTTTGCCGCTTTACCTTTACGGGTAATTTCCATAATTTTAAAGGCTTTAGACTTATCTACACCTTTTTTAATAAGTGTGAGCATAATATCGTCACGTGTGCCTATAACCTCGGAAATAGTGCAGGTTTTATTTTTAATAAGTTCCTGCGCATTGCCTATCCAAACGTCAGTACCATGTGACAGACCGGAAATCTGAATAAGGTCAGCAAATGTCTGTGGCTGTGCTTCGATAAGCATCTGACGAACAAAGTCTGTACCCAATTCCGGAATACCAAAGGTAGCTGTAAGACTCTGGATATCATCAGGTGAAACACCGATAGGTTCTGTACTTGTAAGCATTTTATAAACTTGCTTATCGTTCATAGGAACATCTGCCATTTTTATACCTGTAAGGTCTTCAAGATGCTTATACATTGTAGGTACATCGTGGCCCAGAATATCAAGTTTGAGCAAAGTATCATGAAGATATTTAAACTCGAAATGTGTTGTAATAACACCTTTTTCCTTTGAATCAGCAGGGTGCTGAACAGGACAGAAGTCATAAACCTCGTGATTCGATGGCACAACAACCATACCACCAGGATGCTGGCCTGTGGTTTTCTTTACACCTGAACAACCAAGTGTAAGTCTGTTTTCTTCTGCTTTATTTTTAGTAAGGCCTCTCTCGTCCAGATATTTTTTTACATATCCGTATGCAGTTTTATCCTGAAGAGCAGAAACTGTACCAGCTTTAAAAACATATTCGTGGCCAAACAGATCTTCGGTGTATCTATGGGCATTGGCCTGGTACTCACCAGAAAAGTTAAGGTCTATATCAGGTTCTTTGTCCCCATTGAAACCAAGGAATGTTTCAAACGGGATGTCGTTACCATCACCGTACATTTTTTCGCCGCAAACAGGACAGTATTTATCTTCAAGGTCAAAACCCGTAAGAACATCCTCTGGAACATTAAAATCAGAGTACTGACACTTTTTACACAGCCAATGTGGCGGCAGAGGGTTAACTTCGGAAATGCCGGCAAAGAAAGCCAGTGAAGATGAACCTACAGAACCACGGGAACCTACAAGGTAACCATTTTCTTCACTGTTCTGTACAAGTTTTTTTGCAATTACATAAAGAACCGCATAACCATGCCGTATAACGCTGTTAAGTTCTTTTTCTACACGCTCTACAATAAGCTGTGGAGGATTTTCGCCATAAAGATTTTTTAATTTTCTGTATGTTGCTTCACGCAGTTCTTCTTCAGCACCATCAATACTTGGTGGGAATGTGCCTTTAGGGATAGCACGAATACCAGGTTCTATCATATCTGCAATGAGGTTTGTATTGGTAACTACTACTTCATATGCTTTTTCTTCACCAAGATATGCAAATTCTTTCAGCATTTCTTCAGTAGTGCGGAAGTACAAAGGTGCCTGCTGGTCAGCATCAGAGAAACCCATACCAGCCATAAGTATTGCACGGTACTGTGCATCATCCATTGTAAGAAAATGTACATCCCCAGTTGCAACTACTGGCTTATTCAAATCTTCACCAAGCTTTACAATCAGCTTGTTGTAATCTTCAAGTACAGCATTTGACTCAACTTTGCCGTCCCTAACCATAAATTCGTTGTTGCCAAGAGGCTGAATTTCAAGAAAATCGTAAAAATCAGCTATTTTAAGTAATTCATCATAGCTTCTACCATCAATAATAGCTCTGTAAATTTCACCAGCTTCACAGGCGGAACCTATAATAAGTCCTTCTCTATGCTTGATAATTTCGCTTTTTGGCATACGTGGAGTTTTAAAGAAATAATCAAGATGAGCAAATGATATAAGTTTATAGAGATTTTTTACCCCTAACTGTGATTTTGCAAGTAATATTATATGATTGCTTCTTCTTGGTAATTTATCTGTACTACTTAAATCAGAGTTTATTTTTTCTATATTGTAGATTCCTTGCTTTTCCAGATCTTCAATAAGACCATTGAAGATTTTAGATAGCATAACGGCATCGTCTGTGGCACGATGATGATTGAAATTCCCCAGTCGGTAGTGTTCAGCCAAAGTGTCAAGTTTATGATTTTTAAGATCTTGGAGCAGATTTCTTGCCAAAGGCAATGTATCAAGGAACTGGTATTTGAAATCTGTTCCGACTTTAGCTGCATTTACTTTAATAAAGTTAACGTCAAATCCAGCAGCATTATGGGCCACCAGAATTCCATCCCCGATAAAGGATTTGAACATTTCTATGGCTTCTTTTTGTCCTGGCGCGCCCCGCACCATATCATCAGTTATACCAGTGAGTTCCACTATATTTTTAGGAATAGCTTTACCAGGGTCGGCATATGTATGGAACTCTTCCAGCACTTCTCCATCTTTCCAACGGATAGCCCCGATTTCTGTAATAGTTTCTGTGTTAGGATTAAGTCCTGTACTTTCTATATCGAAAATAACGAACTCTGTATCTCGCATTTTGCCTGCGTAATCACCTTGATAAACATTGACAATATTATCAACCAAGTATCCTTCACAGCCATAAATAACTTTGAAATCCGGGTCATTTTTCTGAATTTTGTCACACTCAAGCATAGCTTGTGGGAAACCCTGAGCCACACCATGGTCTGTAATAGCAACAGCTTTATGACCAAGTTTATATGCATAGCTTACAGCTTCATCCGGAGCTATCAAAGCATCCATAGAAGAAAGTTTTGTATGCAAATGAAGTTCCACCCTTTTTACTTCGGCTTCGTCTTTTTTTGGTTTTACATCAAATGTAATAATGTCATATGGCATAATTACATAGTCACGTTCATATTTATCAAGCTGACAGTCACCGCGCACAAGAAAGTGCATACCTGGTTTTACACTATCCCATTTATCAAAATTCTTTTCATTTGGGTCAAGCAGAATTTTAACATTTATAGAGTTTGTACCATCCGTGATGGAATAAATATATATCTTTCTGAAATTCCCCTGCTGTGCTGTAGCGAATACCTTGCCCCATACCATTACCTTGCCATTCTGTATAAGGGCATCGTCAATAGACATAAGGTTTTTCGGCGCAGTATATTTACCCATAAATACCTTTACCGAACTGTCTTTTATATCAAGACCGTCGATTGTAAAGTCTGTATACTGTGGCTTTTTCTCAACCATTTTCACTACAGGAGGGAGAATAACCATTGGCTCTGATTCTTCTTCGCATACTGTTTTTACAAGCTTTACAGGTACTAAAGCACCTGACAATGTCTGGATATATTCTGATAAAGCTTTTTCAAACTCACAGCCTTTAAGAAAACTGTAGCCTTTGTCTACTGTAATATTCAGAATATTGTTATCAAAGCTGACCTCAGATTTTTTGAAATAATTCAACGGCACGTTTACTATATCATCACAAAAATGCTGAATAAGCGTATTTAAATGTTTTGTAGAAAATGTACCGAAATCAAATTTATTTATGATGGAAATAGAATATTCTGGGTATTTGTATGCCAGAAATGATGCAAAATTTTCTACTGCATTATAAGGCACAAGCCGTGACGATGAAATCACGGCTGAAAGATGTGAATTTTTACGGTGTACATCAATTTTATCAAGATATACATTATAAAATTCGTTTATAAATTCAGGACTGTTGTAGTCACTGAATACTGAAAGTATTAAATTACTCACTTTTTTCCTCTAAAAAACTGTAAATGTCTTTTACAAATTCATCAATAAAGTCGCCTTTAAGAACTTTTACCTTTTCGCCCTTTTTGAAAAGCACAGCATTGTCCACACCGCATGCGATGCCGATATCTGCTTCTCTTGCTTCGCCAGGACCATTAACAGCACAACCCATTACAGCAACTTTAATATCCTTGTTTATACCTTTAAGTCTTTCTTCAACCTGTGTTGCTATAGCTGCTACATCAAGGTTTGTTCTGCCACAGGTTGGGCAGGAAATAATTTCTGGACCCGGTACTTTGATGCCTGCAGCACGGAGAATATCAAAACCTGCAGGAATTTCTTTAAGTGGTGAGTCTGTAAGTGAAACACGCAATGTGTCACCGATACCATCCATAAGCAGTGCACCGATACCCATACCTGACTTGATAAGGCCCATACGATATGTACCTGCTTCTGTAACACCAAGATGTAATGGGTAATTACACATTTTATCCAGCTGTCTGTAAGCCTGAACCATCGTAGGAACATTGGAAGATTTTATTGATACAACGATATCATTGAAATCAAATTTTTCCAACAGTCTGATGTGGTACATTGCACTTTCACAAAGTGCATCTGGAGTAAGAGCACCATATTTTGCGAGTATATCTTTTTCGAGACTGCCAGCATTTACACCAATTCTGATTGGAACATTGTGTGCCCGACATGCCTTAACAACCTGTCTCACCCTGTCATCATCACCTATATTGCCTGGGTTAATACGAACTTTATCAATACCAGCTTCAACAGCGGCAATAGCAATACGATGGTCAAAATGAATATCTGCTACAAGAGGAATTTTAACTTCCTTTTTGATAGCTTCAATAAGACGCACATCTTCCAAGGTAGGTACAGATACACGAACAATCTGACAGCCTTCTTTTTCAAGTGCAACAGCCTGCCGCACATTTCCCTGCACATCTTTTGACTTTACATTAAGCATACTCTGAACAAGAATAGGATTATCCCCGCCCAGATAAACATTACCAACTTTAACCTGTCTCTTATTATGTCTCATAAAATTCACCATTTTTATCTGAATAAGCGTGTAATATCGCTAAAAGTAACAAAAATCATAAACGCAAATAAAACCAGCATGCCTGCGCCATTAACCCACATTTCATATTTCTGATCAATAGGCTTACCACGTACAAGTTCTATCAGAAGAAATACCAGTCTGCCTCCATCAAGTGCCGGAAATGGAAGAAGGTTAAACACACCAAGGTTGATGGTAATCATAGCAAGAATCATAAGAACAGATTCAATGCCATAACTTACAGCCTCACTTATGGTAGACACTATACCAACCGGACCTGACATCTGATTAATGGCAACATTACCGGTAATAAGGTCTACAAGACTGAGAAAAACCATTCTGGCAAGAGATATAGTCCAGTTTGCAGCTTCCGTCAGCACAGTTGAAACAGTTTTTGTTATCGGTTCAACAGTAAAATCAATAACCATCTGTTTAAGGCCTGTTTCTTCATCTGTATATGTTTCAAATGTTACGTCTTCCAGTTCGATTTTTTTACCATCACGGATTACGGTAAAATCTGCAACACCATTTTGTGTTCTTGCAAATTCATATATTACATCATTGGCTATATAACATTTTCTGCCATTTATAGCAATAATTTCATCGCCAACCTGAAGACCTGTCTGCTGAGTCATAGCACCTTCATAAAAGCTACTTACAGTTTTACTTGTAATGTATGTCTGCATATTGGTAAGGTAAAGCAGCACCAGAAATCCCAGTACCATATTCATTACAGCGCCTGCTATAACAACACCTATGCGGCTCTGGACAGGTACAGAATTAAATGAACCTTCTGCATCACTTTCTTCATCTTCACCTTCCATTGCAACATATCCACCTATAGGAAATGCTCGAACAGAGTATTCTGTTTCCCCTATTGTTTTGCCAAACAACTGTGGCCCCATACCTATGCTGAATTCATTTACTTTAATTCCACTTGCTTTCGCCATGATAAAATGTCCAAGTTCATGGATAATTATTACCACGCTGAAAACCAAAATAGAAACAATTATGCTCATTAAATAATAAAAACCTCTATTTCAATAATTCTGCGTCTACAAAGGCCCTTGCCTTTCTGTCAGTTTCAAATACTTCTTCCAAAGTATATTCGCTGGAGAAATCAAAATATGAAAGCACTTTGTAAACAATTCTGCCGATGTCGGCAAATGCAATCTTATCTTCAAGGAACAGCTGAACGGCTCTTTCGTTTGCACCGTTCACAGCACAAGGATACAAACCACCTCTATCGATAGCTTCAATTGCAGCTTTCAGACAAAGGAATGTATCTGGATCTGCCGGAGCAAATGTAAGGTCTTTCATTGCGAAAAAGTCCAGTTCATCTGCTGGGCATTCAAATCTGTCTGGATAAGTGATTGCATACTGAATAGGCAGACGCATATCAGGCACACCCAGCTGTGCAATTACGCTGTTGTCAACATACTGTACCGCTGAATGAATGATACTCTGTCTGTGTACTACTATCTGGACATCACTTGGCTTAACATCAAAAAGCCATACTGCTTCAATAAGTTCAAGCCCTTTGTTCATAAGTGATGCAGAATCTATTGTAATTTTTGAACCCATGGACCAGTTAGGATGTTTAAGGGCCTGGGCTTTTGTAACTGTTTCCAGTTGTTCTTTTGTATATCCAAAGAAAGGACCACCAGAAGCAGTAAGAATAATTTTTTTCAGCTTCTTTGCACTGTATGGGTCCTGAAGACACTGGAAAATTGCAGAATGTTCGCTATCTACAGGCAAAAGTTTTACGTTGTTGCGTTTTACAGCATCCATAACCAGTTTTCCGCCTGTAACAAGACTTTCTTTATTGGCAAGAGCAACATCCTTGCCGCTTTCAATAGCCGCCAGTGTTGCTTCAAGCCCTGCAATGCCCACAACTGCATTAAGGACAACTGTATCTTCAACTTCTAATTGAGCCAATGTAACCAATCCCTGCTTACCAATAAGAAGCTTTACTCCCAATTCTTCTGCCCTGCTTTTAAAATTATTGCCTGCGGCTTCATCTGTTAAGCATACATATTCCGGTTTGAATTCTAAAATCTGCTGTTCGATAGTTTCAACACTTCTGTTTGCAGAAATAGCAATTACATTGATATTGTGTTTACGACACACATCAAGTGTTTGAGTACCAATAGATCCTGTGGAGCCAAGAACAATTATATTTTTATACATTGAAAACACCTCCCCGGCTTACAACAACAAATGACAATGCGCTTACCAGTGGTGATACAAGAATCACACTGTCAAATCTATCAAGCACACCACCATGACCTGGCATAATATTGCCATAGTCCTTTATGCCAACCTGTCTCTTGATGGCTGAAGCAAACAGATCACCAAACATGCTGTAAAAACTACCTACAAATGCAAGAACACCAAGCAAAGCAAGCTGTTTTGGTGTAATGGTATAAGCAATACCTGTACCCTCAATAATAGGTTTCACCACACTGTAAAGCCAGAAAAATACCCAGGTTACAACTATTGAGCCAACTGTACCGCCTACTGCCCCTTCTTTAGTCTTTTTAGGGCTTAAAGTAGGTGCAAGTTTATGTTTACCGAAAAAATAACCTGCAAAATAAGCAAATACATCAGCACCCCAGGCAATGGTACAGCAAGATATAAACATAAATGTTGAATCCCAACCGAATGTTGCATATGGCATATTTGTTTTCATATTCAATATTGAATAGAATCCCATAAGTACATAAATACCAAATAGCAGGCTTGCAGACACATTTTTGAAATCTATAGTATGGAAGTTGAACACAACTGAGGCAGCAAATGCTGTCATAACAAACCACACAATAAACATATGGTTAACCTGCGGTACATATGGCTGAAGAAGGAAATATGCCCCCAAAACAGCCAGCACCATATATACCACATCTGTGTTCTTTTCTTTAAATGTTCCTCTTATTTCCCACAAAGATATAAGATATACTATTACAGCAATTATATTAAAAGTTACTTTATGAAAAGCAGTCAATATAACAAGTAATAAAGCAATACCTGCCAATGAAGAAATAACTCTCGTTTTCATATAAACTCCTTAAACGCCACCAAATCTTCTGTTTCTTCTGTTAAATTCAATGATGGCATCGTCTAAATCTTTTCTAGTAAAATCAGGCCAGAGAACATCCATATACACAAATTCTGAATAGGCTATCTGCCACAGCAAGAAGTTTGAAATACGTTTTTCTCCGCTTGGTCTGAGGATGAAGTCAGGGTCTGGCTGACCTTTTGTATAAAGGTTATCACTAATGAGCTGTTCATCAATATCATCTATGCTTATTTCTCCGTTTTTAACCATTTCAGCAATAGACTTTGTTGCATGTACAATCTCATTTCTTGCGCCATAGTTAAGGGCGATATTTAATGTCATACCTTTTCTGTCTTTTGTTTTTTCTTCGATATCCAGCATAAGTTCCAGCAGTTCACCGCTGAAAGCAGATTTATCACCGAGAAAAACTACTCTGTTATTTTCTTTTTCGTAGTCAAAAGCCTTTATAAGATATTCTTTAAGAAGGGACATTATTCCGTTTACTTCTTCTATAGGTCTTTTCCAGTTTTCTGTTGAAAAGGCATAGAAAGTTACTGACTCAAGACCCAGTTCATTACAGTATCTTGTAATATCCTGAAAAACTTCGGCCCCCTTTTTGTGACCCATATTTCGTGGCAGCATTCTTTTCTTTGCCCAGCGACCATTGCCATCCATGATAATACCAATATGTTTAGGTATCACAATATTTTTATCCATAATTTTCCTCATTTATTGTATATGAAAAAATAAAGGGCATATTATACCATATGCCCCTTGATAAATAGACTCAGTAAATGAATTACAGTTCCATAACTTCTTTAGTTTTCTTGGCTGCAACTTCATCAATTTCCTTGATGAATTTATCTGTAATTTTCTGCATTTTTTCTTCCAGTTTTTTCTGGTCGTCTTCTGTAAGTTCGCCAGCTTTTTTAGCAGCTTTGAATTTATCCATTGCATCGCGTCTTACATTTCTTACTGCAACTTTTGCATCTTCAGCCATTTTGGATACATCTTTTGCAAGGGCTTTACGACGTTCTTCTGTTGGAGCTGGGAATACAAGACGAATGCTGATACCGTCGTCAATTGGGTTGATGCCAACATCGGACATCTGGATAGCTTTAACTACAGGTTTAAGCAGACTTCTGTCCCATGGCTGGATAGAAAGTGTTCTTGCTTCTGTAACTGAAACGGAAGCCACCTGGTTGATAGGAGTAGCAACACCATAGTAGTCAACTGTTACTTTATCAAGAACGCCTGGATTTGCTCTACCTGCACGAACTGATGCATATTCTGCTTCAAGATGCTTTACAGCACTTGTCATTTTTTCTTCAAATTTTTTTGTCATAATCTATACTCTCCTTTATTCCTGTACCAGTGTACCGATTGGTTCACCATTGATTGCTTTTACAATGTTACCATCAGCCATATCAAAAACAAGAATTGGCAATTTGTTGTCACGGCACATTGTAGCGGCTGTCATATCCATAACGTTCAGCTGGTCATTGAGAACCTGTGTGAATGACAGTGTATCATATTTAACAGCATCAGGATATTTTTTAGGGTCTTTGTTATAAACGCCATCAACCATAGTTGCTTTGAAAATGATATCGGCATTGATTTCAGCTGCTCTGAGAGCTGCTGCAGTATCTGTTGAGAAGAATGGGTTACCTGTACCGCAGGCAAAAATAACTACTCTGCCTTTTTCAAGATGTCTTGTAGCGCGGTTTCTGATATAAGGTTCAGCAACCTGCTGCATCTGGAGAGCAGCCTGTACTCTTACTTCAACACCCAGTTTTTCCAGAGCATCTGCTACTGAAAGAGCATTCATAACTGTTGCCAGCATACCAATCTGGTCAGCTCTTGTTCTTTCCATATCACCTGATGTACGGCCACGCCAAAAGTTGCCGCCACCCACTACAATAGCAATTTCTGCACCAAGTTCGTGTGCATCTTTAATATTTTTACAGATTTCAAGTACTGTAGGATAGTCCAGACCAAAGCCTTTATCGCCGGCCAGAGCTTCACCACTTAATTTAATCAATACTCTGTTATATTTGATAGACATATTGGTTACCCCGCTATATTACACATTATTTTATCTTATTTTACTATATTTGGCATGTAAAGTAAAGAATAATTATCATGTTTTATGTGAACAAAAAATTAATAAACCTTTTACTTTGTCTGCTTAATATATTTATTAAAAATACCGATATATCTTTCTGAAAAATTCATCGAAAGCTGACCGTGGTATAGTTCCGGTATTATTTCTACACAACTTTCTGGAATTTTATCAGCAATTAAATGTGATGACCTGATTATATTTTTTTGCTCCTTCCCACCTGCCAGAACTATTACCTTTGCTTTTGTTTTATTCAATGATTGCTTTAATCTATAGGTTGTATTGGCTTTTAAAAAGGAAATCATATTGTTTTTTGTAATTTTACAACTGTCTCTGTAATAATGTTCGAACAGAGTCTTATCAATTTTTAAATAATCAAACTGCATCTTTGCAAACCAAGGTTTATTTATTAGAAAATATGAACAGTCAATCAACGGCTTAACCATAATTTCAGTAAACTTTGATGGAACAACAAGTGTACTTTCAATAAAAGCATATTCACATATATCTGCCTTTTGCGACAGAATTTCCAACGCAATTTGTCCGCCAAGGGATAAGCCTCCAATTGCAAACACTTTTCCATTGTGATTGTTGTTTATATACTCTACTATATGTTGCGCATTGTTTTCTATAGATATAAAATCTCTGTCAGAATCCCCATGTCCATCAATATCAGGTAAAATTATATGATACTTTTCTGATAATTTCTGTGCAACAGATTCATATCCCCATCCGGCGAGACCACCGCCGTGCAAAAGAACAACAACTTTGTCATTTTTGTTACCATATTCCCTGAAAACCATACAATCACCCGAAAAAACTTTATATAGGTATTATAATATAAATCTACATAAGTTAACAATATAAATATAATTGTCTTTTAATGTATTTAGCTATATAATAATATAAAATTCGTATTGTTTGAGGTATATATGAAGAAAAGTTATAAAATAGGTATCGTTAAATATACTGACCACGCTTCGCTTAACCGCATTGAACTCGGTGCAAAGAATTGTTTGAAAGAATTGGGTGAAAAATACGGCATAACATTTGATTACGAGAATTATGTATACGATTGTAAAGCAGACAATGAACTGATGAAAAAAGCCGGTAAAGAACTCGCCAGTGCTAAAGTAGATCTTGTAATAAGCATTGCCACACCACCAACTGTAGCTATGAAGGAAATCCTGGCAGAAAACAAAATCAATATGCTGTTCCGAGCAGTTTCTGACCCTATCAGTGCAAATGTTATAGACTCTTTTGAAAAGCCTGGTCTTTATATTACCGGTACATCAGACTCTCTTGATGGTGGTAGATTGGCCCAGGTGGCACTTGCCGCAGTACCAAATGCAAAAAAAATAGGCCTTTTATATAATTCTTCCGAATTTTCTTCCAAAATGCCAATTGAAGAGGCAAAAGATTATCTCGAAAAACTTGGTATACAGTGGATTGAAGCAAACCCAAGCTGTAAAGCTGATGTACTTGATGCAGTAAAATTTCTTATTTCAGAAGGCGTAGATGCTGTATTGACACCAACTGACAATACTGTAATGAGTGCTGAAATGGAAATTTCTCCAGTTTTTACTGCTGCTGGTGTTCCACAGTTCACTGGATCCCACGCCTTTACAATAAACGGGGCTTTTATGGGTATGGGCAGCCTTTATAAAGATGGGGATGCTGAATTTATGCAGCTGGCTGAAAAACTGCTGATTGAAGAAAAAAGTCCTATTGATGTGCCGGTTATCAGAAGCGCACATACTTTCGCCGCTATAAATAACCAGGTATACGAACAGCTTGGATATGATAAAGAAATATTGATAGAAAACTTTGCCAAAATAAATATGAATACTATGTTCCTGGATTCTCAAAAAGAATTTGATGAGGACAGCGACCTTTGATTATTACAACACATTAAAACAGTGACCCTTTTAGACAGGTCGCTGTTTATTTATTTTTTCAGTTTATACACCGAAAATGCAATAGTTATAACCCCGGCTATATATGTAGGCCAATATACAAAAGACCATAAAATCCATAAATCAAACAGGTTCCAGTGTTCGTTATGAGCAAATATAAGTATAAAATAATATATAAATGGTGCTAAAAATGGGCATAATCCTATAATAAATAAAATTTTATAAATATTTTTATTATGAATTCTTTTCAAGGTATCACCGCCATTTCTTTTTCATCATTATATCATATTCAAACATAAAAAAATACCCTTACAGCATTTCTGCTGTAAGGGATTTTCAACATAGGTTAAATTATTTAGACATAGCTGCAACTTCTGCTGCGAAGTCGTCAACTTTCTTTTCGATGCCTTCACCTTTTTCAAAACGTGTGAATGCAACGATTTTGATGTCGCCGCCCAGTTCTTTGGCTGTAGCGTTTGTATAAGCAGTAATTGTCTGCTTATCATCTTTAACAAATGCCTGTTCTACAAGACAGTTTTCTTTGTAGTATTTAGCAATTCTACCTGCAACCATTTTTTCAGCGATAGCTGCTGGTTTGCCTTCGTTGATAGCCTGCTGTGTCAGAATTTCTTTTTCTTTATCCAGAACTTCTGCAGGAACATCTTCTCTTACCAGGTAAGTTGGGTTTGCTGCTGCGATCTGCATAGCAATGTCTTTACCGTAAGCTTCGAATTCAGGTTTTGCAAATACTTCGTCAGAAACTTCAAAGTTTACCAGAACGCCGTGTGTGCCGCCTGCGTGGATGTAAGCTACACATGGACCTTCGTATCTTACGAAACGACGGATTTTCAGGTTTTCACCGATAACCAGGATTTTTTCCTGGAGTGCAGCTTCAACTGTATCACCGTTTGGCATAGCTTTTGTAAGCAGTTCTTCAACTGTTGCTGGGTTTTCTTTTGCAACAACTGCTGCTACGTCTGCTACGAATTCACGGAACATTTCGTTTTTAGCAACAAAGTCTGTTTCAGAGTTAACTTCAACAACAACGCCGATTTTGTTTTCTCTGTCAACTGTAGAGAAAACCATACCGTCAGCAGCGATTCTGCCTGCTTTTTTAGTTGCAGCTGCCAGACCTTTTTCTCTCAGGTATTCGATAGCTTTGTCGAAATCGCCATCTGTTTCTGTAAGAGCTTTTTTGCAATCCATCATGCCGCAACCTGTGCGTTCACGAAGTTCTTTAACATCTTTAGCTGTAAATGCCATAATTTTGTTCCTCCAACTATTATAAATATCCTGTTGATATATTAATAACTAAAATAATTAATAAATTATTCTGCTACTTCTTCTGTTTCTTCAGCAACATTCTGTTCGCCCTGACGGCCTTCGATGATAGCGTCAGCCATTGCGCCAGCGATCAGTTTAACAGCTCTGATAGCGTCGTCGTTGCCAGGAATTACATAGTCAACTTCGTCTGGGTCACAGTTTGTGTCAACGATAGCAACAACTGGGATACCCAGGTTTCTTGCTTCTGCAACTGCGATTTTTTCTTTTCTTGTATCTACAATGAACATAGCTTTTGGAAGTGTGCCCATGTTTTTGATACCGCCCATGAATTTTTCGAGTTTTTCGATTTCGAGTTCAAGTTTGATAACTTCTTTTTTAGGCAGAAGATCGAATGTACCATCTTCTTTCATTTTGTTCAGCTGTTCAAGACGAGCAATTCTTTTCTGAATTGTTTTGTAGTTTGTCAGCATACCGCCAAGCCATCTTGCGTTAACGAAATGCATACCACATCTTTCAGCTTCTTCTCTGATAGCTTCCTGAGCCTGTTTCTTTGTGCCTACGAACAGGATTTCGCCGCCTTCAGCAGAAACTTCTCTGATGAAATCGTAAGCAGTGTCCAGCATTTTTACTGTTTTCTGCAGGTCGATGATGTAGATACCGTTTCTTTCTGTGAAGATGTATTTAGCCATTTTAGGGTTCCATCTTCTTGTCTGGTGGCCGAAATGTACGCCGGCTTCAAGCAATTGTTTCATTGATACTGATGACATAATTATTTACCTCCGTTTGGTTGTGTCCTCCGCTGTATTTTTGCGAATTTTTATGGGATATATTGTTATACACCACCCATAAGGAATACAGCGTGCGTATTTGCGCCTTGATATTTTATCATACATAATGCACAATGTCAATATAATATATTTGTTTTTTTGCCTAAAATAAAGGATTTTTTCAATTGTAGTCCATCTTGACTTTTCCGTTTTTATCAGACTGTATGTATTCATTTGAATTGATAAGTATCACATCTCTGCCAACAGTCATAACATCCTTCCAGGCAATTCTGACATCCTTCCCCCTGCCTAACAGACCAAAAAGTTTGGGTCTGCCAAACACGACCAGATTTTGTACCGTTGCTGACTTTTCGTCGAACTCTATGTCATCTGCCCTGCCTATATTCTGGCCTGTTGAAATACTGATAATATCCTTTTCACATAAAACAGAAAGAGACACCATAAAAACACCTCCATATCCATATTATATGAAAAAGTGTTTTATGGTGTTCTTATTATATTTCAAGCTGTTTTTTTACAGAAGAAATTATATTTTTTTCTATTCTTGAAACCTGAGCCTGACTTATACCTACTATATCTGCCACCTGAGTCTGTGTTTTTCCTTGCATAAAACGCAGATTCATTATGATCTTATCTCTTTTTTCAAGATTATGAAGAACATTCTGAATAATAGTTTTTGAAATAAACATATCTTCGAAGGTTTCAGCTGGCAAAGTATCCATTAGATACATTCCATCAGCTTCATCAGAATAAGCCGGATCATACAATGACATAGCAGGATTTACAGATTCCATAGCATTTGACACTATATACGTGCTTGTTTGCAGATAATCCGCTATTTCTTCTATAGCAGGTTCACGCCCTTTGTCTTTATAAAAAGATTCTTTATATGCAAAAGCCCTGTATGCCATATCTTTTGTGCTTCTGCTTACTTTTAAAATACAGTTATCGCGCATATATCGTTTGATTTCACCTAAAATCATTACTACACCATATGTGGAAAACTGTATGTTCAGCTCTGGATTAAAGTTATTCAATGCTTTTATAAGGCCTACACAACCAACCTGGAATAAATCATCCGGGTCACTGTTTTTTATATTTATCTTTTGGATTATACTGAGAACCAGTTTAAGATTCCCAGTTACTAAAGCATCCTTTGCCTTTCTGTCTCCATTTTTCATCTTTAAAATAAGATGTTCTCTTTCCTGGTCGGTAAGAACCGGCAAGTCTGATGAATTTATCCCTGTTATTTCAACTTTTTTATAATACAGCAATATCACTTCCCTACTGTTTTTATTTATTATCTGTAGAGAAGTGATATTTAATGTATGTAAATTGTTGTTAACCAATTTTTTCTATTTCTTTTTTCAGCTTTTTAAGTATCTTTTTTTCAAGACGGGAAATATATGACTGTGATATTCCTATAATATCTGCCACCTCTTTCTGCGTTTTTTCTTCATTGCCATTTAGACCAAATCTCATTATGACTATCTCTTTTTCCCTGACAGGTAATTTATCTAAAGACTGCCATACAATCTGTCTGTTACTTTCTTCTTCCATTGTTTTGCTTATTTCATTTTCCTGTGTATACAATACATCTATAAGATTCAGTTCATTGCCTTCAGAATCTGTAGAAAGCGCTTCGTCCATACTTATATCAATATTTCTGTTTGACCGTTTTCGCAGGTACATTAATATTTCGTTTTCTACACAGCGGCTCGCATATGTAGCAAATTTAATATTTTTTGAAGGAATAAAACTTTTTACAGCTTTTATAAGCCCCATTGTACCTATGGATGTAAGGTCGTCAACGGATACACCCGTATTTTCAAATTTTTTGGCAATATATACTACCAGACGAAGATTATGTATTATCAGCTTATTTATTGCTTCTGGCTCTTTCTTTTCAACACCTGCAAAAACTTCTATTTCCTGTTGTATAGTCAGTGGCGGTGGCAAAGTCTGTGGCCCATTTATGTAAAATACATATAATAATCTTGATAACCATTTTGAAATTCTTTTAGTAAATACTTTTTTCATTTTATATACCTGCCATACTATAAATATCTTTGCCAAAAATCACCTGAATATCTGATGAAATATTTTTTTCAGTAATCGCGATTATACAGTTTTTTATTTCAACAGATTTATTACCTATATACAAAATTACCTTATCCGGTTTAATAGCAGGAAGAATGCCATTATGAGAAATATCCGAATAAAAAATAGGGGTTATTTCTTTTGAGCGATACTCTCCCGAAATATAGAAATCTTTTATCTCACAATCCAATTCCCATGGTAACAGCGGTTTCATACAATGATAATCGCATATCATAACTTTTCTGAACGTGATGATATCTTTAACTCTGAAACCTGTATCGTATAATCCTATGACACTGATAGATTTATTATTGTAATATATATCAACCTTTATTGTGTTACTGCGATTAAAGGAAAAAGAGATAAACTCAACAAAAGTTATCAGACAATAAACCAAAACAATTGCTGTAAGCAGCACAATGGGCCTTATATCCAGATAAGTGTAGAAATTATTGTGATAAACTATACTGCTGCTCTTCCGCAAAGCTATAGCCGCACCAGAAAAACTGAACGTGATAACAAGCATCAGCGCAGTGGATTTAATAAAAAATACAATATTTTTTATTCCAAAGGCCAAGCAACTGCAAATAATTACCGAAAAGAATTTTAATAAAAAAGAACAAATGTATTGAATTTCCAAAAAAATACTCAAAGAAAACAGAGCGCCAACTGTAGAAGATATAATTATATTTCTGAACTTCACATTAATACCACAAAACAATGCAGTAAGTTTCAATATGCAATAATTAAGTATGATATTAACTATTATCAATACATCAAGGTAAACAGTAAGTTTCAATAAAATCACCTGATTATATTGTATTACTTATGTATTTAAATTAATGTCAGTTTATGGAAAAATAAAAACGGAACAGTTCAAAACTGTTCCGTTTAAATAATTTGATTTTAAATTAAGCTTCTGCTTCTTTCTTTCTGTCAACACGACCCTGAACATAAGCTTTGCCTTTCCAACCACCGGAGAGGAAGCGGATAGCATTGAGAGTAAGAGCAACACCCCAACCTGCAACCATACCGGCCCAGATGGAAATTTCGCCGAGCTGTGCAACATGAACCATAAAGTAAGTGATTGGTACACGAACAAGAACAAGGCACAGAGATGCAACCATGGAGAATTTTGTATCGCCAACACCACGGTGGAACTGGTTGAGAGCCTGGAACATACCAAACATCCAAACCATACGAGCCATAAAGGACAGACCCATTGTAGCAAGACCGAGAACTGTTGCGTCATTTGCAAGACCGAACGCTTTGATAAGTGCAGGAGCAATAACTGGAAGAATAAAGAACATTGCTGTTGCATAAATCAGCTGCATAAACATTGTAGCTTTAATACCGTCTTTAGCTCTCTGTTCTTCACCGGCACCGATATTCTGACCAGCGAACATTGAAAGAGCCATAGCAAACTGCATCTGTGGCATTGTTGCAAAGCTCTGGATTCTGTTGGAAACACCGTAAGCAGCTGTCATGTTTGGACCGAAGAAGTTGATCTGTGTCTGTACAAACAGCATACCCAGAGAAACAACTGACTGCTGGATAGAAGCTGGCAGACCATAGCTGATAATTGGTTTAAGAAGTTCTTTTTCAAATTTCCATTCTTCTTTACCCAGTTTGAAAATCTGAACTTTTTTACCAACATAGAGATGGCAAAGGAAGCCGGACAGAGCCTGTGAAAGAAGTGTAGCCCATGCAACACCTGCAACACCCATACCAAAGTTTGCAACAAACACAATATCAAGAGCAATGTTTGTAAGGGCTGCAACAATCAGGAAGTAAAGAGGTGTTTTACTGTCACCGATTGCACGGAGAACAGATGCATACATATTGTATACAAACTGGAATGGCATACCCATAAACATAATTCTAAGATATGTAATAGAATCTGGCAGAATAGAAGCGTCTGTACCAAGAAGTACAAGAACAGGTTTAGTAATAATGGAGCCGATAATTGCCATTGCAAAAGCAACCATAGTAACAAAAATAAAACCTGTAGCAAAAACACGTTTCATTCTTTCATAGTCACGGGCGCCATAAACCTGAGATATAACAACAGACATACCTGAAGTAAAGCCCATTGCGATAGAAACAAGAAGGAACTGGAGAGCTGTAGAAGCTGAAACAGCAGCGATAGCGTGAGCGCCTTCGTAGTTACCTACAATAATAGTGTCAACAGTACTGTACAACTGCTGGAAAATGTTACCAATAAGCATTGGCATGGCAAACAAGAAAATAGTTTTCATTGGACTGCCGGTAGTAAAATCTCTTGCCAAAAAAAGCACATCCTTTCAAATATTAAAATAATACATAATTAAGTAGCCAACAAACAAAATACTCAATGCTGATGCAATGAGTATTTGTTTTTTGTTAGATTTCTAATGTATTCATTATAAAATAAATACAAACATAAAGTCAATAGCAAAGGCTACTACTTTGGTATAATTTAGTTTTTGGTCTGAACTATTTTAGTTCAACCACAGTTACACCGCTTTCCCCTTCTCCATATGTACCAAGGCGGAAATATTTCACGTGTGGATGTTTGCGCAGATACTGGTGTATACCGCTGCGCAATGCACCTGTGCCCTTACCATGAATAATGTAAAGAACATTCAGCCTTTTCATCACACCGTTATCAAGGAAACGGTCAACTTCCAGTATGGCATCTTCCACAGTCATACCCAACAGATTGATTTCTGTATTGGAGTCACGAACATTTTCACCGCGAACCACTTTTGTCTGGACATTTCTGTACTGTTTCTGTGGCTGTTTTGGTTTTGAAACATCTGCATACAGATCGCTGATATGAACCTTTGTTTTGATAATACCAGCGACAACATCAACCATACCACTGGCATTTGCAGGTCCCTGAACGACTGCAGCTTTGTTGAGAGATGCAATAATAACCTTGTCACCTTTTTTAACACTTTCCAGCTGTGGATGGTCAGCAACTGCTTCTTCCTTATCTTCAACCATAGAAATAAGTTTCTGAGACTGATTGCGGGCAATATCCCTTGCTTTCTGTAAACGCTGTTGTGCAGAAACATTTTCCTGTTTCTGCAATACTTTAAGTTCGTCTGAAAGTTTATATGCTTCGTCCTGAACCTTCTGCGCATTCTGTCTTGCGCGCCGTGTAACAAGGTCTGCTTCCTGCTGTGCTTTTTTGATAAGCTGTTCTGCCTTTTCTTCAGCCTGTCTCATTTTTACGGCAGAATAGTCTTTCAGCTGTTCGATTTCTTCCTGGCTTGCTTTAAGCTGTTTCTTCATATCTTCCAGCTGGCCGAAAACTTTGTTAAGATTCTTTTCTTCACTGGAAAGATGACTTTTCGCATTTTCGATAATATCATCACTTATACCAAGTCGTTTGGATATATAAAATGCGTTTGATTTGCCTGGAATACCCATAATAATGCGGTATGTAGGTCTCAGAGTTTCTGTATCAAATTCACAACTGGCATTCTGTACGCCTGGCGCTTCAAGAGCATAAATTTTAAGTTCACCATAATGGGTTGTAGCCATTACTTTAGAACCTTGTTTTCTAAGTTGTTCAATAATACTGAGAGCAAGTGCCGCACCTTCAGCAGGGTCTGTACCTGCACCAAGTTCGTCCATAAGCACCAGTGATTTATCGTCTGCTTGTTTAAGAATTTTGGCAATATTGGTCATATGGCCAGAGAAAGTTGAAAGACTTTGCTGTATTGACTGTTCGTCACCAATATCAACAAGAATATTGTCGAACACACATACTGAACTGCTTTCGTGGGCAGGAATCAGCAAACCAGCTGCTGCCATTGCTGAAAGAAGACCAGCTGTTTTAAGTGAAACAGTTTTGCCGCCCGTATTAGGCCCTGTGATAATCATAGTGTCATAATCAACACCAAGTGAAATATCTGTAGGAACTACCTTTGATTTTTCTATCAGTGGATGGCGGGCTTTCAACAGATTGAATTTTAAATCTTCATTTACCTTTGGCATTACCGCATCCATGCGGATGGCCAGTTTTGCCCTTGCGATATATTTGTCAAGATCAAGCAGTTTGTTGTAACTATCGATAAAGAAACCTGCGTTATTTGCCACTGACTGTGACAGTTTAAGAAGGATTTTATTTATTTCTTCCTGCTCCTGATTATACAGCTGCATAATCTTGGCATTAAGATCTGCAATAACAGTAGGCTCAACAAAAAATGTAGATCCTGATGATGAAACATCGTGTACAACACCCGGAATATCGTTCTTGTGCTCTGCCTTTACAGGTACAACAAATTTATTCTGTCTGATAGTTACTACAGCTTCCTGCAGATACTTCTGATATGTCTGGCTACGGATAATGTGATCCAGTTTATCACGTACAGAACTTTCTGTCTGTTTTATCTTTCTGCGCACGTCATACAGTCCGTCACTTGCTGTATCTGCAACCTGGTTATCAGAAATAATCGCATCTGTGATTGCTTTTTCCAGATGTGGATTTTCTGTGATGGAAGAAACCTGCCAGTCAAGAATACTGTCGTTTCTTTCGTATTGGAAGTACCATTTTTTAATTCTGTCAAAGTTACGGTACATACGGGATACTGTCAACAGTTCTGCGCAGGAAAGCATACCGCCTTTCTGGCTGTGCACAACAGCTTCGTATGCCCCCTGTGCACTGTCAAGACGAGGGTCTGAATATTTGTAGATATATGCTGTCAGCACATCTGCTTTCAGCAATTCTTCTTTTACAAACTCTACGTCAGTTGAAGGCAACAGCTGGAGAGACTGTTTCTTATTGTCAGCAAACACACACAGTTCGCTGAGCATAGCAAGAATTTTATCAAATTCTATAGCTTTTAAACTTTTTGATTTCATTTATTATTCCTCTATGTGAACACTTTTATAAAAATCAAGTGTTTTATAATCGTATTTGGTATGTTCAAGAACATACTTTTCGCAAATCCGCCCCAATTGATACAGCGGTATTCCGGTAAGATTAAAGGAGAACATTTTTTCAAGATCGGCATATGCAAGATATCTCAAGGCCATAATGGCAGGCATTTCAGCTATATAATAACCAACATCATATGGCTTCCAGCAGGAGGTGCATACTATTTCACCGTTCTCTGTATCAAAATAAAAAATATCCTTTTCAAATTCAGCACATTTTTTGCACCCCAAAAGATTAGGACGCAGGCCGGTATCACAAAGCAATCGCATTTCAAATGCAGCTTTACACAATGCTACGGACCATTTGCCTGTTGTCATCATATAAAGCATATTTAAAAATAAACGAAGAATTTCATTGTTCATATCATCCGGAACACTTACCTCACACACCAGTTCCGACATATACATAGCCAAAGCAAGGTACTCCACATTGGTACTTAACCGGTGAAAAACATTTTTTACACTGGCTTCATTTATCTGATAAAGATCAGATGATCGGGACCGGTACAGAACAAATTCACTGTATGTAAACAAACCTGTAGCGCTATGAAATTTGTTTTTCAATCTCATAGCGCCTTTTACGTATATGCTGATTACACCAAGTTCCTTAGAAAGAACAGTAATAATTTTATCATTTTCTTTGGTTTTTATCTCTTTTATTACTATCCCTGTAACTTTTATCGTCTGATTTGCCATTTTCTTTTTCTTTGGAAGACGCAGAAATGCTGTTACGATAGTTCAGATAGTCTGCAACTGAACCAGTCTGAACAAATTTCTGCCAATAGTCTGTATTCATTTTACTACCACCTTTTCAATGATAAGTTTATTCTGTTCAGAACATATCATTTTATCGGTGGAAATTTAAACCTTATTCTTCTGTAAAACCAAAGTCGTTGAGAATATAGTTAGAATCGCGCCAATCCTCTTTTACTTTAACCCAGCACTGCATATTTACCTTTGCAGAGAGGAAATCTTCAATATCAGCCCTTGCCTGTGAGCCGATTTTTTTCAGCATAGCACCTTGTTTACCGATAATCATACCTTTGTGGCTTTTGCGCTCACAGTAAATAACCACGCTGATGTCTATAAGGTTTTTATCCCTGCGTTCTTTGAAAGATTCTACTTCAACATTTGTACCGTGTGGAATTTCATCTCTCATATTGAGCAGAAGTTTTTCACGCACAATTTCAGCTACGATAACCTTTTCAGGCATATTTGTAACTGCGTCATCATCAAAATAATGTGGGCCTTCCATAGCATAACTGTCAATTTTTTCCATTAACTGGTCAACACCGCTGTTTTCACGGGCTGAAATTACCATTACGTCATCAAAAACACCAAGTTCCTTGATTTTAGCTGCCAGTTCCTGGCCGTCTTCTTCTTTTTTCAGCGTATCTTTTTTATTAATAACCGCAATGGCAGGAATTCTTGCTTTTTTAATATTGTCAACGAGGGCAAGTTCCGCTTCATTGAATTCGTTATATGGTTCAAAAAGCATAACAGCAAGGTCTACATCTGCGATGGCTTTTGTACTTGTTTTTACCATTCTTTCGCCCAGTTTTGTCTTAGGTGTATGTATGCCTGGAGTGTCCATAAAAACAAACTGTGTAGCCCCTTTTGTAAGGATGCCAGTAATGCTTGTACGGGTTGTCTGTGGTTTCTGTGTAACGATGGCGATTTTTTCACCCAGAACAAGGTTCATAAGTGAAGATTTGCCTACATTTGGTTTGCCTACAAGGGCAATGAAAATTGATTTAGAGTTCATTTATTTATCCCTTTTTTTGTAATTGTCTATAGTTATAAAAGCATAGGACATACATATATATCCAAAAAGCAAAAGAATATTGGACAATTTATTGGAATAAAAACCTATAACATTTTTTATTCCCTGGATATTGCCCATAAGCATAAACGCGATAACTACCGCACCGATTGTCATAATAAGCACTGAACCGGCTGCTGTATCTTTTGCCGCACCGGCAGGCATCCAGTGTGCTGCATCCGGTTTATAAACCGCACGTTCAACTGCTGTGTTCATAAGCTCAAATGCAGGCACAAGAAAAGTTACCAGCACAATAATAGCTTTTTCTGCTCTTGTAATATCGAAAAACTGCATATGAAACCATACAAACAGCATAGCAACAATATCGATGCGCATATTGCGTTCTTCAATTACACCCAGTTTTATACCATCGATGGCATATCCCATACTTTTCAAAAATCTTTTTATCATAAACTATTCTTTTTCTTTTGCAGAAATGCCGATTCTTGGCAGGCCCATTTTTTCCAGAACCTGTTCTTCCTTTGTACGCATAATTCTTTCTTCTTCGCCGCCATTTTCGTGGTCATAGCCAAGAAGATGATGCATTGAGTGAACTGTAAGGAATGCAACTTCCCTTTCTGTTGAATGACCATACATTTCAGCCTGCTGAAGTGCTTTTTCAAGAGAGATTACAATATCACCCAACATAACAGCACCTGTTTCAGGATTTTCGTCATACATACCACCGTCACCCAAAGGGAAAGACAGCACATCTGTTTCTACAGGTTTGTTTCTGAACTGACCATTGAGCAATGCAATTTCTTCATTGCTTACAAGTGTTACTGAAATTTCACAGTCGAAAAGCATGTTTTCGTTTACAAGAACTGCATTGCAGCTTTTTCTGATAAGACGGCGCATAGCCGGTGTAAATTCAACTTTATTCTGTTCGTTTGTAATCCATACTTTATTTGGCATAATATTTTTTACCTGTCTTTCTGTCGTCGAAGTTTGGTTTTTCGAATTTAGGCTTGTCAGCAGCGGCTTTTTCATAGGCTTTAACAATATCCTGAACCAGTTTATGACGTACAACGTCTTTTTCGCTGAGGCGTACGATTGCAATGTCATCTATGTTTTTAAGAATCTGCATAGCATCCTTAAGGCCTGATTTCTTTTCCCGTGGGAGGTCAATCTGTGTGATATCGCCTGTAACAACAACTTTTGAGCCCATGCCCATACGTGTAAGGAACATTTTCATCTGCTCTTTTGTGGTGTTCTGGGCTTCGTCAAGGATTATAAAACTGTCATCAAGTGTACGTCCACGCATATAAGCCAATGGAGCAACTTCGATAACACCTTTTTCTACCAATTTCCGAAAAGTTTCGGCCCCCATCATATCAAATAATCCATCATAAAGTGGACGCAGATATGGGTCAACCTTACTTTGAAGGTCGCCTGGAAGAAAGCCCAGTCTTTCGCCTGCTTCTACAGCAGGGCGTGTAAGAATAATTCTGGAAACTGTACCCGCTTTGAAGGCTTTTACAGCCATTGCTACAGCAAGATAAGTTTTACCTGTACCAGCAGGCCCAACACCGAATGTAATAGAGTTTTTCTCTATAGCTTTAAGATATTCTTTCTGCCCTAAGGTTTTAGCCCTGATAGGTTTGCCTTTTGATGTAAGAAGAACCAGTTCACCAGTAAGTTCCCTGGCTTTGCTGCCGTTGTTTTCAAAAGCAAGTGAAACACAGTAGCGTACTGCCTGTTCATCCAGGTCTGTGCCACGTTTGTGTAAATCTTCCATTGCTGTCAGTGCACTGATGGTGTTATTTACATTTTCATCATCACCCGTAACTTTAAATGTTGTTCCGCGGCATATGATAGCGCTGCCAAGTGTTTTTTCCATGTGGGAAATATTTGTATTGAACGGACCACATATAGCCAGGGCTATGTCGTTGTCCAGAACTTCAAAGAGTTTTTCTGCCAAAATGTCACCTCTGATTTATATTAATAATTAAGTATAACATATTATTCTCAATAAGTAAATAAACGTGCTATGTTATCTGATAACATCCTTGTACAATACAATTTACAGTTAAACTGTCCTCGTTGAAAAAATAGTCATACTGTCTTTCTTTTTCTTGCATAAGCTTTTCATCATTTTTTATCATATAGTCAATCTGGCTTCTGCCAATATTTCTTGCAGATAAAATATCATTATGTAAATTGACGGATTCTATCTCATAATATTCAGTTTTTACTACTGTTACCGGCAAACGGAACCCCAAAAACGAAATATACTCAAGTTTTGTTTTTTCCATTTGGTTATTGAAACTGTATGGTTCTGTAGCTTCAAATTCAAATGGTATACCGAAAACAAATACTGTATAGATGGTGGTATGTCTACCAGTCAGAATTTCGGTTTGTTTTTCAAATGGAATTGTTACAGAGTAGTTTTTTTCACATTCCGCTTCAACATATGCTCTTACGGGGCTGGTAAACACCCTGCCGTGTCTGTCGGTATGGACTGATGAAACCAACAACTGACCTTGAGACACTCCTTGTCCCAGCTCTACCATAGAATAGCCACTGTAAACTCTTAAATCACTGATAATTCCAGAAAGGGTTGCATATAAGTCTTCTGTTTTTAAATCCGCAATATAATCCTCTTTTTCTACAGAGTCCCTTATTTCACAGACAAGAACTCCTTTATAGAAATTCATAGTTACATAGCTGATGTTATTATCCAATATAAGTTTTTTCTGTACTGAACTGAATTCGTCTTCGTTATAAAAAACACCGGGAAAAATTCCGTTTTCATAGAGTTGGACAGCGATATTATTCTCTAATTTTTCATCTTCTGCATTGATGTCAATACGCCATATAACTCCGGAAAACAAATAAATCAGAAAATAAAACAGAATTACTCCCCCGATAATTCCTTTTCTTTCTTTAAAGGGTTTTAGTATAAAATACAAGCCACTTTTCTTTATAATTCTTGTTCTGGTTTGATACTTCTTCGCCCGTCTGGCAATATATCTATAATCTGTTGCATTGCAGGTTGCATAAAATCCAAAACTATCGAAAACAACATCAAATATTATTATTTCGTTTTGCCGTAAATGATTCAACAAATCGTTATAAAGACCAGCTGTTACCTGGAATCTGACTTTTGCTGTCATTTATTTTACCTCAAAGAACTCTATTTTATTTATTTTTCCTTCCAATTGTATTTCCGTTTTAGAAAATAATTTTACAGTTATATTTTCCCCATAAATATAGATGTATTTATTTCCGGCCATTACCACTATTTTTTCACTGGTGTAATCGATAATCTTCTGAAAAGTTTCAATTATCATTCCATTATCGCAGTCAATTGAAATAAAAGTGTCTACGGCAGATATGCCATTATTCCCCATTGATTTTATTGCGTTTACTATTTCTGAATTTATTTTTTTCATAACTCCGCCTATTTCTTTGATATATCACATATATATTTAGAAATGAGGTGAAGTTATGATAACAAAAGGAAAAATGGGAAATGTGCTGATGCTTTTCTTGGCATCTTTATTGCTTATAAATCCATTGGCGGTGATAAACGCTGTAAAAGGCGCTTTATTTGTATGTTATGAAAGTGTAATACCATCTTTATATCCAATTATGGTATTTTCAAATTACCTCTCATCAGACTATTTTATAAAATTCTTTTCATTGCCATTCCAATGGTATGCCAGGCTTATGAAAATAGAAGACAACAGATATCCCGGCTACCTTGCAATTTCGTTATTTGGAGGTTTTGCAGTAGCTGCAACATTTATAGCCAGACTTAAAAAAGCAGGATATGAACAAAACGCTGTTAATTGTATTTCAATTTCAATGATAAACAATTCTTTTTCCTTCTGTGTACTTGCTGTAGGTGCAATCTACATTGGTAATGCTGTTATAGGTCTTCAAATCTATCTGGCACTGATCTGTTCAAGCTTGATAACGGCGTTTATACTGTCATTCATTAAGCAATACAACATTGTTACGCCCACTGGTCATTGCATAGAAAGCAATATTTCTTTTGTTGAGGCAATAAAAAAAGCTATAGACAGCATATTGAGTATCTGTGGTTTTGTTATAATCTTCAACGTGATATGTGAAGTGCTTTCACTTTACGCGTATAACAACAAATATTTGTCAGTTTTCATACCGGTTTTAAGCGAAGTAACTGTAGGATGTCTGAAAACCGTCGAATTATTAGGTAAAAATCCATATTTTATAGTTATTATTCTAAGTTTTTTACCAATATGCACCCTTTGTCAAGTATATTACTTTACACTGGATGCATATATAATCAAAACTTTAATTATCTCCAGACTATTACATATCCCATTGTCACTAATAATCTATTCTCTGATTTCAAATATTTTCCCAGTTTCACATATAACCTCAATATTCGAAAATGCAGTTATAAAAAGTTACTCCTACAATGCAGAACTGTCATTTACTCTTTTTCTTATTACCATTATTTTTCTTAAAATTTTTAATTCAAACAAACTGTTTACTAATGGCTAAATATCAGCTATAATTTATCTGAGGTGAATAAAATGGGATTTTTCAAATCTAAAAATAAATTATTTGGTAATAATATACAGCCAGCCTGCGAATATTGTGTTAACGGAAGCCGTTCCAGAGACAATGCAATGGTTTTGTGCAATAAAAAAGGAGTTGTGTCTCCTTTTTACTCCTGCAATAAATATGTTTATATGCCTACCAAACGCATCCCAAAAAGACGCCCAAATCTACCTGAATACACTGCGGATGATTTTAAACTTTAATTAATACAACAGCTCCTGATTATTGTCAGGAGCTGTTTTTGTCTGTATATGTATTATTTGAATTTTATCCTCTTTTTTTAGAACAAAATTGAATTTTTTTCGAAAATAATATGGATTTTTGTTGATTTTTGTCTTTAAATATCTTATTATATAATAGAGTGAAACGGAGGAATAAAAATGACTAACCCTTATAAACAATCTTACAAACAGGATATAATTGATAATGTAAGCCTTGCAATATTCAGCAGTGGTCTTCAGAGCTGCACCCCTAAACATTCCTGGGGGCCTGGTGTGCGTGATCACTACCTTGTTCATTTTGTTATTTCTGGCAGAGGTCAGTATGAATGCAATGGCAAAGTATATAATATCAAAGCCGGCGAAATGTTTCTCATAAAACCATCACAGGTTGTTCACTATATAGCTGATTCCAATGATCCATGGGAATATTATTGGGTTGGTTTCAACGGTACATATGCACAGAAAGTAATCAATAATCTTCCTTTTAAAGACAACTCTCCTGTGTATGCACCAAAAGATTTTGAAACCTGCAAAGAATATCTTTATCAGATTTATGAAAACAGTGGCAGCAGTTTAAGCAATTCAACTGCTATGCTTGGTTATCTTTATCTCTTTCTTGCCAAACTTATGGAAGAAGGCAATACTATTTCACCTGTTGCATCAGTAGCACAGTCAAACTATGTTATTGAAGCTATTAAATTTATTCAGTTCAACTACTCTACAGATATCAGCGTAGACCATATTGCAAACGCAGTAGGTATCAGCCGCAGCCATCTTTACAGAGTTTTTGTTTCCAATCTGGGCCAGTCACCTATCGATTATCTCACCGAATACAGAATCAATGAAGCCTGCGAACTGCTGAAAAACACAAACCTGTCAATTTCACAGGTTGCTGTTTCTGTTGGATTTTTTGACCAGTTCTATTTTTCAAGAGTATTCAAAAAAATAAAGAAAATACCACCAAGCAAGTACCTGCAGAGTTTGGAAAACCAAGGAGAAGCATGAAATATCTGATACCCTTTTTACTTTCTGTATGTATGATGTTTACTGCATGCAGTGAAGAAGAAATCCCATCATATGATTTAAACATTATCTCCCCTGTTTTTGAACAGGCATATAATCATTACAGCCCTGACGAAAGCGAAACCGAAAAATATGTACTTTCATATGCTTCAGATTATAATCAGTATATGACAGAAGAAGATCTGCCTTATATTGAAACTGTTACAATATGTGACGGAAGTCTGACAGACGAAGCTGCCGGCGAAATCATCAGCATCTGCAAAACAGAAAATATTCCTGTTTTCTTTCTTATGAGTGATGTTAACCCGGAAATACTGGCAACCTATGATAAGGCATTTTGTATTAGTGCTGACTACACCTATATCGGTGAAATTTTTGCCGAAAAAATTAACAGCATATGGCAAAATGAACTGATTGATAAAGACGGAGATAAAATATTTACATTTTCTGTTATCAAACCTGAAACGCTTACAACGATACAGCAGACTTTTTACGACAGTATGCTGAAAAACATCGAATTACTGGGTATTCCTCTGGAACAGCTGGAAGAGATTTATCTTTCCAAAGGTGATGTACTGGGCTACTGCACAGACAATAAAAAAGCAAATGAAGCATTTTTTATACTTGAAAGCAATTATCTTTCTGTTTTCCCTGAAAACTATGAACCAATGGGAGAAGGAAAAGAAATTATAGGAATAGAGTTCGGTACAGAAAATATTTACAAAGACTACCCATACATGTTACTGTGTTTTATCGACTATACAGAGTATTTTGATGCCCGTGATGCAGTAATGAAAAATATAGAAAACAAAGTTTATCCATTTAAAGACCTGGACTACAGTATTATAGACAAAAATCTGTATATCCAGCCTGTTATTTAGAGATTTTTATGTTAAAGAAAAACGATATTATTACTACCGAAATCATAGATTACTCCAGCGATGGCAACGGTGTGGCAAAATATGACAATATGGTTATTTTTGTACCGTTTACCGCTGTTGGTGATGTATGTGAAATAAAAATTACCAAGGTGCTGTCTGCATATAGTTTTGGCAGATGTGAAAAAGTGATTACTCCATCTGCTGACAGAATAGCACCTGCCTGCCCTATCAGCAGACAGTGCGGTGGCTGTGACTTTCAGCATATAAGCTATGAAGCAGAAAAACATGCAAAACATAGTTTTGTACAATCTGCTTTTGAAAGAATCGCAAAACTCGACTGCGAAGTTCGCCCTACTATGTCTTGTGACGAACATGCCCGCTACAGAAACAAGGCGCAGTTCCCAGTTTCTGTTGATGAAAACGGCAAGGCAGTCACTGGTTTTTATGCTGCAAGAAGCCACAGGGTTATTCCTTGTGAAGACTGTCTCCTGCAGCCGGTTGAGCTGAATGAAATAGCACAGCATACCGTAAAATTACTTAACCGCCTTAAAATTAAAGGCTATAATGAAGAAAAGCGAAATGGTACTGTACGCCATATTTATCTTCGCAAAGCTTGGGTTACCGGTGAAATTATGCTTTGTCTGGTATGTACATCTGCCAATTTCAAAAATAAGGATGTTCTGTGTGATATGCTGAAACAGCAATTCCCTGCCATATCCACTATTGTTATAAATGTTAATGATAAAAACACCAATGTCATCCTTGGTGAAAAGAATTACACAGTATTTGGAAACGGCAATATCACAGATATTCTCTGTGGTGTTGAAATTGAAATCAGCCCGCATTCTTTCTATCAGGTTAACCACGACGGCGCACAGCAACTTTACTCTATTGCAAAGGAATCCTTGCAGCTGACAAGCGACGATATTCTGTTGGATATGTACTGCGGCGCAGGTTCAATCGGGCTTTCAATGGCCGATAAAATAAAACAGCTGGTTGGTGTAGAAATTGTGCCTCAGGCTGTAGAAAATGCAAAAATCAACGCAAAGAAAATGGGTTTTGACAATGCAAGATTTATCTGTGCCGATGCAAAGGATGCAGCTAAAATGTTAGTGGAAGAAAACTTTCTGCCTACAGCTGTAGTTGTAGACCCACCTAGAAAAGGCTGCGATGAAGATACTCTGAACGCTATTATTTCAATGAATGTATCCAAAATATCAATGATCAGCTGTAATCACGCTACCGCTGCCCGTGACTGCAAATATCTGGCAGAACACGGATATAAAGTAGAATTTGTACAGCCTTATGATATGTTCCCTCGAACAAAACATGTAGAATGCGTGATTCTGTTGACTAAATAAATTTAAGCAGACAGTTAAATGCTGTCTGCTTTTAAATTGTGCAAATTTTGTAAACAAAGTGTTAAATCAATTGACTTGTGTGTCTAATAGTGTTAGACTGTAATTAGTCTAATAGTATTAGACAGACAGGAGGTTTTATTATGGAACAATATAAACTGGGAGAAATGGAAAGACGACTGGCCGAATTGATATGGGCCAATGCTCCTGTAACCACAAGAAAACTGACACAGCTGTGTGAAGAAGCCTTTGGCTGGAAACGTACAACTACATACACTATGCTGAAAAGACTATGTGACAGAGGGCTGTTTGAAAACAATGACGGTACTGTAATTGTCCTTACTGATAAAGACAGTTTTACCCTTGCACAAAGCGAAAATTTTATAAATGAAACTTTTGGCGGTAGCCTTCCTATGTTTCTTACACTTTTTTCCAAAAATAAAAAGATGAAAAAAGATGAAATAGAACGGTTACAGCAATTGATTGATAATTACAAGGAGGAAAATGATGATTAAAACTATTTTTCTCAAAGTAATCAATATGAGTATAACAGCAAGCGTGGTTATCTGTGCTGTAATATCTATACGATGGCTATTCCGAAAACAGCCAAAGATTTATTCTTATATTTTATGGTCAATGGTGCTGTTCAGGCTTTTGTGTCCGGTTTCAATTTCTTTGAATACATCTGTATTCAACATATTATCACCTGCGACTGTAAATAACGGACAGATTGAATACAGTATTCCATCTGAAGGCATCTACCCTTTTACCGAACCTGAGAATTCAAGTGACGAAAAAACAAATATTGATGTCATTTATAACACTGAAGAAATCCCAATTGTTTCAGCTGATACACAGATTATTATCAGTGAAAGCAATGCACCAACAGAAAATCTTATAGTTCATACTGAAAAACCAAAAACGGATTTTCTGCATATTGCATCCATAATATGGTTGATTGGCGTAATTTATATTTTATTGAATAATCTTATAAGCATAATAGATATAAAAGATATTCTAAAAAACAGCAAATACGTAAGACGGAATATATATTCCAATGAAATAATACCAACTGCTTTTATTATGGGGATAGTGAATCCTAAAATATATATTCCCGAAAATTTGACCGATGAACAGCAAGAATATGTACTGATGCACGAAGAAATACATATAAAAAGAAAAGACTATCTTTTTAAACTGCTGGGATTTGTTGCTGTGTGTATACACTGGTTTAATCCTTTGGTTTGGCTGTCATATCGTCTGGCAGAAAATGATATGGAAATGTCCTGCGATGAAGCTGTAGTAAAAGATTTTGGCGTCAAAGGAAAAGCAGGATATTCACAGACTCTCTTATCCATATCAGTACCAAAAAATAATCAGTATGCTATGCACCTGGCATTCGGTGAAGGTGAAACGAAGGAAAGAATTGTAAATATTTTTAAATATAAAAAGCCAACATTTATCGGTATAGTAGCCTTCATAGTTATATTGGCAGTATCTGTAATCTCCCTTGCTTTTAACCCTACAGATGTTAATGCTGCTACTATAGCTGGTGTTAAAAAAGACAATATCTCATACTGTCTATTAAGAAAGAATAATGTATATGCTGAAATACCTAAAGAAAACATTTATTCTATATTCAAAAGTCTTAAAAAAATCAGTATTACTGATGATGCTGAAAATTATGTCAACAATGAAAATGGAACAAACTATTTAATTCTAACTAAGGATAGCAATAATATATCCTTAAACTTTAATGAGGATTTTACACAGCTATGGGTTTTGGACAATGCAAGTAATTATAATGGAATTGTTTATAATATTAATAATCCAGATACAACAAAGCAAATATTTGATAAACTGCTTAATTCATTTAAACCCACACAGGAAATAACACAGATTATTTATCCTATTTTTTTGAATAATACATACTATTTAAATGATGAAAATCATGCTGTTGAACCTGTGTTGCTGAACATCCAGTTACCAGAAAACTGGTCTGTAAAAAGTTCTAAAAAAAGAAATTTTATTGAACTGGGTGAATTTAATAATACCGTTGCAATATATGACCACTCTTTAACACACGTCGGTAATATTTCATACGAGAACTCTTTAAATTACTCCGATTTATCAATTCGTATTGAAAATCCACAAACGAAGATAAATGGCGCTACTACAGTTTCTCATCGGTATATCTATGACGGAATGCAATATTGTATATGTGCTGAAAATGAAAATTTAGACGCAAGGATCTTTCTGGTACTTGATTTGGATTTGATATCAGAAGAACAGCTTGATAACATAATAAACAGCGTCGAAATTGTAAAACCCAATAAGACTCTCTTCCCAAAAGCTGACTATACAATAGATTTTGAAGTAGAGGCCGATGCATCAGAGGATACAATTGCACAAATAGCCATTGAGAAAGTAGTGGCGTTTAATAATATTAATTGTACTACAGGTAAATACTACATTCATAGAAATAATGAAGACAAAAATATTATTTCCGTTACATTTAATTATCAATTTTCACAAGATGGACTTATCAATGTTATCCGCGCTCTAACAATGGATATAAAACAGATTGATGAGTGTAATTTCGAAATAACAGGGTATGGTGCTTTCCCGAATAAAAAATATCCAATTAACGAAAGTTATGTAGAAAGAGTAGAACGTATACAAGAAATTCCATATGCAACTAAATTTGAAAAAAACTATGAAATGTCATTGGGTACATCACAGATTTTAACAGAGGGTAAAAACGGACTTTCAAAACAGATTGTAGATATAGAGTATGTAAATGGTATTATAGTAAATGAAACTGTAATTGAAAATAATATTCTGTTTGACGAAACAGAAGAAATAATTGTACATGGACAGATATGGAATGGTGAGTCAATTAATGGAGGTACTGGTAATCTTATATGGCCAGTTGCGGCAGGTCGTGTATCCAGAGGATTTACTGGAGATTATCCTGCCCACAATGGTGTTGATATTTCTGCACCTATAGGAACTCCAATATATGCCGCCGACAGTGGAATGGTTACAAAAGCACTGTATACAAATGTTGGCTATGGTATATATTGTATAATTGAGCACGGTGGCTACCAGACATTATATGGCCAATGCAATGAATTATTTGTATCAGCTGGGGAATATGTTCAGCAGGGACAGCTGATTGCATCTGTTGGCAGTACCGGTAATTCAACCGGCCCACATCTGCACTTTGAGGTAAAGCGCGGAGATACAAGATATAACCCATACGACTGGTTTTAAAGGAGCAACAGATGAAAATTAAAAAACATATATTTTTGATATCTGTTATTATACTTTTGATATTGCTTATTGGTTGCAGCAGTGATGATAACAATGAAGCACCAGAACTTTGTGGCGAAGAGTTTGTACTGTCGCTTGTAAACTGTGAAGACGCATATATCAGCCGGGGTTTTGGTGGTTATGAGGGACATAGGGGTGTGGATATCGCCGCACCTGAAGGTGTTGAAATATATGCCGCTGATAATGGTGTAGTTACAACTGTTGTAAATATGAATATGGGTTATGGGATACATTGTATTATAGGCCACGAAAGTTATGATACGCTGTATGCACATTGTCAAAAACTTATTGTGGATAAGGGCGATAAAGTAAAAAAGGGTGACATTATCGGATATGTGGGAAACACCGGTAACTCTACCGGCTCTCACCTGCATTTTGAGGTGATAAGCGATGATGTAAAATATAATCCTGTAGAATGGTATAAATGATTGTTTCCTGAAATCATTTAAATAAGCGAAACACCGACGGTTAATCCGTCGGTGTTTTCTTATTCCAAAAAATATTCAGTTTTTCTTTTAAATCAATGCTGTTTCGTATCGTTTTCAGATGCGACCAATGTGGTGGCATATTGCGCAGATATCTGTCAGTTGTAAAACGGCTGTCTATCAGCAAAACTACTCCCCTGTCAGTTTCTGTACGAATTACCCTGCCAGCAGCCTGCATAACTTTATTCATACCTGGATACTGATATGCATAGGCAAAGCCATTTTCCCCTGCATTATTGTAATATTCCATAAGAGTATTCAGCTGGGTGTTTATCTGTGGTATACCTACACCTACAACGGCACAGCCGATGAGTTTATCTCCCGTAAGATCGATACCCTCGCCATAAATACCGCCCATTACACAAAATCCCAACAAGCCATTTTCCGTAATTTCTTCAAACTGTGAAATAAAATCCGTTTTCTGCTGTTCCGTCATATTCTGTTGTTGTATTACAGTACTTACATTTGGATATTTTTCTATAAAATGGTTATAGACATCCGACATATAAATGTAGCTTGGGAAATATGCCATATAATTGCCTTTTTTACTACTGAACATAGCAAAAAGCATATCACATATTTCTTCTATACTTTTGGCTCTGTCATTATATTTAGTGCTGATTCTATCTGCAACAAAAAGGCCCATATTTGTCTGATCAAAAGGGCTGAAGATAGAAACCAATTCACCAATACCGCCTATCTGCTGACGATAGTAATCCAAAGGGGTAAGTGTTGCCGAAAAAGCAATTGCACTGTTTCCGGTCTGCAACCGCTTGTCTATGTTTTCACTTGGGTCTGTGCAATAAAACTTGATATATACATTATCAGAGTATTTCGAAACAATGGTTACGTACTTTTCGTTGTAATCTTCAAGTATTTTAATAAAAAATTTGGTGTCAAAATACAATGTCTGCAGATTTTCGTTGGGTTCGTCTTTTTTATGTTTATCAAAATAGTCTGCAGCTTCTTTTACAAAATTTCTCAGAGGCTTTTCCAAATCTGATGGCAGGTCAGTCAAAACAATTTTATTATCTTCAATATCATCGAATTTATGCCTGTATTCAATAAAGATGCTGTTTACAGAGTTTAATGCTTTGATAAGTTTCTTCTCTTTTTTATCTGTGGTTTTCTTTATTTCAAAAAAAGATTTTTTATCTATCTGTGCAGAATACATTTCTCTGGCTCTGTCCGGCAGATTATGAGCCTCGTCAATAAGGAAGGTATATTCACCTTTTCTATTTTCAAAAAATCGTTGGAGCTTTGCCTGAGGATCAAAAAGATAGTTGTAATCGCAGATTATAACATCACACCATTCTGAAATATCCAGAGTAAGTTCATATGGACATAAACTATGTTTTCGTGCAATATCAGTTATTATATCTCGTGAAAAAACATTGTTTTGTGATATAGAATCATACACAACATCATTGACTTTATCAAAATAATCTTTTGCATATGGGCAGGAAATAGGGTCGCATTTTCTTTTTTCAAGAAAACAGACCTTATCTTTAGCTGTAACTGTTAACGTTTTAAGAGGAATATCTGGATTTTTGCTATAAATTATACCTATTGCATCTGCAGCAACAGATGCTGTTACAGTTTTAGCTGTCAAGTAAAATACCTTGTCTGTCAATTTCTCTCCCATAGCTTTAAGACCTGGGAAAATTGTGGACATTGTTTTACCTATGCCTGTTGGTGCGCAAGCAAAAAGCCTGCTTTTATCCCTTATGGTCTTATAAACAGCAATTGCAAGCGGTCTTTGGCCGTTTCTATATTGCTCAAAGGGAAAAGACAACTTTTTCAAGGAAAGATTTCTGTTTTCTGCCCATTGTGAAGAGTGAAGTGCCCATCTGCGATAGGATTTAAGGACAGACTGTACTATTTCTTCCAGCTGGTCTATGGTAAAACTCTTTATAATTCTTTTTATATCCTCTGTGTCGATATTATAGTATGTAAGCTGAATGTTTATTTGAGAAAGATTATTTTTTTTGCACACAATATATCCATAAAAACATCCTTGCGCCCAATGAGCAGCGCTATAATTTTCATCAATTTGTTCTAATGGAGTTGAAACAGTTTTAATTTCGTCAATTGTAAAAGTATCATTTTCTTCAATAATTCCATCTGCGCGCCCATGAACTGTGTAAAGTATATCCGCTTCACATATATCAATTGTCAGAAACTGTTCGGACTTATAGTTTTTACCAGCTTCTTTTTGGATTTTTCTATGTATTCTGGAGCCCAGTAATGCTCTGTCTGATGATGTGAAACGAGAATCTATGCTGCCCTGTCGTAATACGAACTCTACAAGTCTTTTAATTGCTATTTTAATATGCATCACTACACTCCCTTCTTGTTCTTAATGACTATTATATATCAAATTATCACAAATAAAAAGAGGTATGAAAACATACCTCTTAATTGTTATATTCTGCCGTATAATTCCATTTTGTGACCAAGCTTTGCAGCCAGTTCTTCTGTAAAAACACCTGGCAACGCACGCCAACGCCAGTTTTTACCAACAGAAGATGGTGTGTTCATACGGGATTCACTTCCCAGGCTAAGAAGATCCTGCGCCTGAACTATAGTAGTATCAGCAGCTGTAATCCACAGTGAACGCATAAGACCCCAGTTGTAGCCTTCTTTTTTCATATAGTCCCAGTCATACAGTGGATTACCCCATAACTGACCATCAGCAGAAAAACCATCCGGTGTATATTCCACTGGCCTCTATTTCATTGCTTGCTGGTATTATACCGATAGGGTAATTGAAATCTGATAACCCCGTGTCATGATATAATTTATTTAAAAAGATGATGCATGATTATGTTGCTTGCTGGGTATTCATGATTGAAATTACCCGTGGTCTAGGCAAGTCTGCCATATTCTAAATAGATTTATACGTAAGTTGGTTGGGTTTGAAGGATTCAATTACCCGCATCACATTCCAGCAGATTACTATTTAGAACTAAGATATGGTCGTCATCAAAACCAAGGAGGTAAATAAATGAACAATCAAATAGTTATTGGCGTAGATGTAAGCAAATTTTTTAGCAACATCTGCATAGTTTCTCCTACAGGTGATATTTTAAGCGAATCAAAAATATATCACGATAATACCGGTTTAAAATATGCAGTCGACACCATCTTTAAATTCAAGTTCCATGAAAATCAAAAGTATGTAGCCGTCATGGAATCGACTGCACACTATCATCGTATAGTCCATCAATATTTTGAAAAATCAGGCATTGATGTAATCGTAATTAATCCACTGCAATCCAGCAGCATAAAAAATTTAAACATCAGAAAAGTGAAAAATGACCAGACTGATGCTCACAGGTTGGCTATGATGTACATGTTCAGAGTGCTTCATAATAATATGGAAGATACACCATTTATCGGTGCTCTGAAGGATTTAACACGTCAAAGAGCTGATATTGTATCCGAAAAAGCCAAGTTTTCTAACAAATTAATATATCTTTTAGACCAAGCATTTCCTGGTTACCGTAAAGTGTTTTGTGAGACGAGAGTCAGGTCTTCATTAATGCTCCTGCAGAAGTATCCAACACCTGAAGCTGTTTTGTCCGCCCGAAAAGACACTTTGAAGAAAATACTTGGAGAGGGCTCCGGCAGAGGTAAAAATTCAAAATATGCCGAAACAAAGGCCACACAGATTATCGATACAGCTAAACAGGCGCAAAATATTTGTATCGAGAGAACATCTTTTGCCCCGTTAATATCTATGTATGCATCAATGATGATGACTCTTTTAGATTCTGCTAAAGTCCTTGAAGAACAGATATTGTCGTTGGCTCAAAGTAACGATACATTCTGGAACAATGTCCAACTTCTCACATCTATTCCTGGGATAGGCAATTTTTCCGCTACCGTGATACTTTCTGAAATCGGTGATATTTCCAAATTCAAAAAAGCAAAACAGCTTGTTGCATATGCCGGCTTGGATCCAGGTGTTAAACAATCTGGTAATATGTCCAAATCAAGCAACAAAATCAGTAAACGAGGTTCAGTTTACTTAAGAAAAATACTTGACACCTGTACTCATGTAGCAATTCATAGATGCAGAGGAAGTGCTGCTGGAAATCCAGTATTGGCAAACTTCTATCAGGAAAAGAAAAAAGCAAAGCCTCCCAAAGTTGCACAATGTGCGTGTATGCGTAAAATGTTGGATTACATTTTTGCTGTTCTCAGAGATCAGAAACCTTTTGTAGTGCGCTCTCCTGATGAACATTTGACATTAATGTATGAAAAATCCACATCAACTGCTGCATAATTGCAATTTATCACCATATCACCCTTCAATTTTGTTGAAGGGTTGTTTGCATTGCATATATTTATCTGGAATATACGATTTTAAATTATCTTTTACTAATTTCCTATTGACAAATTCGTAGTTGGTCTATAATATCTGTATGGGCAATTGCACTCCATTTTTTCTCTGCCCTTACTGAAGAAGAGAATAAAGATAAAAATTTTAAAGAGCTCGTTTCTATATCTGTTTCATCAGTTTTTATAAAATTGAAAAAAACACTGATAGCTGTAGTAATTTCTTTCATCATTATTTTTGGAATAATACTTATGTTGCCAAAAACATTACCGCTTTTGCTGGTTATGATTTTTTCAGTACCTGGCTTGGCGGCAGGATTTGCTCACTCTGATGCAGAATTTATAAGTGACATAATATAAAAATACTCCCTTACGTTTTACCGTAAGGGAGTTTGTTTTTATCTGAGGTATTCTTCAAGAAGTTTGTAAGTATTTACAAGGCCTTCAACGTGGCTGCGTTCATAGCCGTGAGATGCATAAACACCTGGGCCGATAAGACCGTGACGGATATCATAACCTGCTTTAAGGCTTACATCAACGTCTGAACCATAGAATGGGTAAATATCGATTGCATAGTCTGCACCAGCTTTTTTGGCTGCATTTACAAGGTCATTTACAACATCATAGTTATATGGGCCTGAAGAGTCTTTTGCACAGATGGAAACCTGTGTTTCTTTACAATTAAGACCATTGCCCACACAACCCATATCAACGCTGATCATATCCACAACATCTGCAGGAATACCTGCTGCTGCACCGTGACCAACTTCTTCATAAACTGTAAAATTGATATATACTTTTCTGTTGAAAGTGATATCGCCATCTTTAAGTGCTTTTGCAAGTGTAAGCAACACTGCAGCTGATGCTTTGTCATCAAGGAAGCGGCTTTTGATAAATCCGCTTTCTGTAATTGTAAAACGTGGATTTACTGCAACAAAGTCACCTGTTTCGATACCAAGTTTTTTTGTATCATCTTTTGAGTATACTTTTTCATCGATAAGAACTTCCAGAGTGCTGTCAAATGCTCTTACTGCAGTGGCAACTTCTCTGTTCACGTGAGAAGAAGCATTTTCAAGCTGGAAAGTACCGTCGTATTTTTTTCCTTCTCTTGTGATAACAGTAACTGTTTCTGTTTCAACATTAGGTGCCTGAAGCCCACCAAGTGGAGTAACAATCAGTGCACCGTTGCCTTTGATTGTTTTTACCATAGCACCAAGTGTATCAACATGGGCAGCCAGCATAAGTGCATTTTCACCTTCGTTAAGAGCACAGATAACGCCACCTTTGTTTAGTGAATACGGTGCATATCCCATTGATGTAAGTTCTGCCATAAGATATTCGCTTACTTCTTTTGTATAGCCTGTTGGGCTTGGAATTGCAAGTAATTTTTCAAGCTGTGAAAGCATGTAATCTTTGAGATTCTGTTTCATTTTAACCACCTGTTTATGATTTTATTTTTATCTATTATACTATTATCAAAAAAATAAGTAAAGTAATAAACTGGTAAAAGCTGACTGTAAAACTACAGTCAGCTTTTATGCTTAATATTCGTTTGAAAATTCTACTTTAACATCTCTGTCAAACAAAGTGTAAAGTGTTTCTTTTGGGTCTGCATTGTTATAAAGAACATCGTATACAAGCTTTGAGATAGGCATTTCAACATTGTATTCTTTTGAAAGCTTCATAAGTGCCTTTACTGTTGCTGCACCCTCGGCAAGTTTGGTATAAGGCTGACCAGTGATATATTTTTCGCCAAACATTCTGTTCTGGCTGTGGAGAGAGAACAGAGTAGCTTCATAGTCACCAAGATGAGCAAGACCATAGGCAGACAGCTCATTACCGCCCATAGCATATATAAGACGGGAAACCTCTCTTGCACCACGGGCCATAAGAGCACCTTTAAGGCTGGAAAGTTTTGCACCATCCAGCATACCTGCCGCAATACCGATAACGTTTTTGGCTGCTGCACCGATTTCTGTACCGATAAGGTCATCACCAAGGTACAGGCGGATAAGGTCACTTGAAAACTTGTTTACCACATCATTGATAACCATCTTGTCTTCACTGTCAACAACCATACAGTTTGGTATACCAGCCATAAAGTCCTGAACATGACCAGGGCCAACCCATACACAAATATTTACATACTGACGGATTGTGTCTTTTACTATCTGGCTGAGTCTTTCGCCTGTTTCGCTTTCAATCCCCTTCATACACAGGATAAATGTTTTTCCGTGTACATTGTACTGATTGATTCTTTCACAAAATTCTCTCAGATGCTGTGCACTGATAGAAATAACAATATATTCTGCACGTTCAAGAGCCTTGCCCAAGTCCGGTTCAAGTATAAGATTGTCTGGCAGTTCAAGATATGAGTTTTTTCTTTCTTTCAGAAGCTGTTCGTAATCCGGACTGCCTTCTTTGCCCCAAAGAGCCACATTATTTTTCCTGGAATGATAAACTGCAAGGAATGTGCCCCATCTGCCAGAGCCTAAAACTGTTACGTTCATAGTTTACCTCGTATTTTATAATATTTCACACTACTGTTCTGTCTGTGTAGTATATGTACTGCCACATACCGGACAAGTCCCATCTGTTGAATGACCTACATCACCGCAGGTTGGTTCTGGTGTTTTTACGCTGTTACATACCGGGCATGTACCTACTTCTGAATGGCCTAAGCTGCCGCAGGTTGGCTCCGGTGTTTTTACGCTGTTACATACTGGACATGTGCCTACTTCTGAATGGCCTAAAGCGCCGCAGGTTGGCTCCGGTGTTTTTACGCTGTTACATACTGGACATGTACCTACTTCTGAATGACCTAAAGCGCCGCAGGTTGGCTCCGGTGTTTTTTCGCTGTTACATACTGGACATATACCAACTTCTGAGTGGCCTAATGCACCGCAGCTTGGTGCTGGTGTTGCAGTTGGTTCTTCAGATGGTGAAGTTTCAGGTGAAGGACTGATTGATGACACCTGTTGGCTTGAAGATACTACATTTGATGAAGAAGCCATGCTTGAAGATGGAACCTGTGATGAAGACACAACTATACTTGAAGAAGGTATTTTGCTTGATGACTGGCCAATGCTTGAAGATATAGGCTTGCTTGATGACACAATACTTGATGAGAAAATACTGGAGGATGACGCTCTACTGGATGAAACTGCCATACTGCTTGAAGCAAGAGAGGAAGATTCAGTTGGTACATATGGAGCATTTCTTCTTGTAGGGATTGTACCTCTGGCTGGACGTTTATCCGGTTCAATATGTTTATGGGAACCTACATATTCAAGGAGTGCCTTGTAACCTTCTGTTGTAAGATGAATACCATCTTTTGCAATATATTCTGGCTTCATAAAACCGTTTTCAGGGTCTTTGAAAATTTCCGCTGTATTGAGGAATTTAAGATCTCTTTCACGGCACATTTCTGCAAGAGCAAGATTAAACTCATCAATATCCTGCATTGTGATATTAGGATAATTTCTTACTTTAGCTACAGGAAGAACTGCAGACACTATAATATCAGTATATGGATATGCCTTTTCAATTGAGTCAAGGGCATTTTCATAATACTTGATAAAGTCAACTGTTTCTGTACCGCCTGCATTGTTTGTACCAAAATTTATAATAATTCTGCGTGGCTTAAGCATACTGATAGCAACAGGCATTGTAACCGGTTCTTCGTAGCCTACAAACCACATACATTTATTTGTTGTTACCTGCTGTATAGGCATACCTGTCATACCAAGTACATACTGCAATGACAGATGGTTATATACCGCAAGTCCTTCTGTGTTGGAGTCGCCAACAAACAGAGTTTCGCGGAAATAGTTTCTGTCTTCTGTATTGCTTTCAGCAATAACAACATCGCTGTATTCCTTGATAAGTTTAAGATATTCATCTTCATACTTATCATCTGCAAATGGGTCGTAAGAGCCTGAAAACACTACAGATGTACCCTTGATTTCGCTTGATGATGCAGGATTTTTGCCTCTGCCGGAAAGCGCTGTAAAAGCAGCTATAATTATAAGCATAACAAGTACAACAATGGTAATAAGCTGTGTTTTTGTTTTTTTATCAAGCTTTGAAAATCTTTTTTTATAAACTTTTATATAATCGTTTATTGAGTGTTTGTTTTTGGGTGTTTTTTTATTTGAGTTTGCCATAATTCACCTATTCCAGGATATTTATTAATTCGCTGATATTTTCTATAATCGCGATATTTTTACATTTTTCCAGTTCTTCCCTGCTGCCGAAGCCGTAAAGAACGCCTACTGCATCCATACCGAACTCTGCGGCACCTTCAAGGTCAAACATTCTGTCACCGACCATAAGCACCTGTGCAGGAGCAAAACCGGTTTCTTTCAGAACATAATCTATAACATCTTCTTTTTTGCTGATGCGACCATCCATTGTGGCACCACCTACAAAATCAAAGTATTTTTTTATTTCAAAATGTTCAAGGATAGTATCTACAAATTTCTGTGGTTTACTGCTGGCAGTGCACAGAATATAACCCATGGATTTAAGTTTTTCCAGCGTTTCTTTTACACCAGGATAAATTTCATTTTCATATAGACCTATGGGTGCAAAGCGTTCGCGGTATTTTGCAACAGCTGCTTCAGCTTTTTCTACATCCGAACCAAGAAGTTCTATAAAAGTATCCAGCAGCGGTGGACCAATATATTTTCTGAAGCCAGGTTTAAGTTCTTCCACATTTTTCAAACCATAGAATTCTGCGGCGAACCGTATAGAATTTACTATGCCTTCTTCAGGGTTTGTAAGGGTTCCGTCAAGGTCAAAAAATATAGCTTTATATTTCATATATCTTCCCTCCTGTATTTTATAAGTATACCATTTATAACATAAAGTAACAAGAGTTATTTAACGATGAGACTGTAACATATTTTTATAATCCACATATTATACTTTAAGCGATTGCTAATATAATATGGAGGATTTATGATGACACCTGAAAACAACTGTATCAAAGACTATCTCTGTAACAACAAACAGCGTTTTGGAATAATCGAAAATGTTCCCGACACTGAATATCTTAATATTTCCGCAAAACATATCCGCTTTATTGCTACAAAGCAGATACGCACAAGTATTCCGCTGCCCAGTGTGAATGGTATACTGAATAACTGCCGTGGAATCATCAACTACCCCGGCGTAATAGACACATCTTATGCAAGCTTTCGAGTAACAAATGCACACGAAGAACTGGTGAACTGTGAAACTGACCGCCCCGGTGTAAGAGTAACTATCCAGGGACAGATTGTTATAAGAAGCCTGCCTGCTGATGAAAGATGCCAGCCTACATATATTGCCATCCCCGTACAGGTAGTTGATGAAGTGCTGTATAATTTTTACTCAACTGAAGATGGCCGTATGCCTGAATGCCTGAAAGATGAACTGTCCTACATAGATGGCAGCTGTATGGTTGTACAGCTCAGTTGCAATATATACAAAGACACAACTGGCTCCTGCCCGAGATATATGGCGAGAATCAGGGGTAATATTGTGGATAATCTGTGGAAGAATGAAACTGTATGGGTAGAGGGAATCAGACCATATCCAGCAAATGCCCTTACTTTCTGTGAAAGTTTTGACAACGATTGTACTTTTGATACTGATTACGAAAATGACTGTAATGACTGATTCAGTTATACAAAAAACGGAAGGGCTATTCCCTTCCGTTTTTAATTAGAATTTCTGTTATAAGTTCAAGTTTTTCATTGATAGAATTCAGAAGTTTTATAATGTCTCCGCTGTCATCCTGCCATAAATTCGTATGGCTGAACTCAAGGCCAAAGCTATCCTGGGCATCCAGGGAAAGATTTGGAAGCTCTGTTTCTGTAAGATTGATAACAAAGGGTTGGTTGTTCATAAAATCACCTCTATTATCTATATTAAAAAGTTACTGCAGATATTCGCGGATAGCTTTTTCCACTTCCTGCACTTCTTCAAGAAATGCTGATGCAGACAGACGCAATGCACCATGTCCCAGAATAATAATCTGCTCAAGACCATCTGATGTAGCAACTCTCACACGGTATTTTCTGCCTATTTCGTGAGTTACCTTTTCGATGTACATATCTGCTGTTTCAGCTTCTTTTGTATAAACAATGGTTATGTTGTGATATTTCGATATCTCACCCACATTTCCTTTTACTCGGTATGCGTCAAACACCAGTATTATCTCACACTTTTTAAATCCCTGGTAATTGCAAAGAGTATTTGCCAGTTTATGTCGGGCATCCTCGATGTCTTCTTCCGCAATTTTTTTAAGGTGATCCCAGGCAAAAATAATATTGTATCCGTCTACAAGAAGATATTCTTTTTCAAAAGGTTGGATATTTTTATTTTTACTTTGATTTTCTTCTTTCGGCGCTGTTTTCAGTGCGTGATATTTGTCAGTTTTGATTTTGCCATAAGTTGATTCAAATATCTTCAGCAATTCTTTGTCATCTTCAAGTGAGGTGTAGTATTGCTCAACCTGTCTGCGGGAAATACGGGCCGGTCTTTCTTCAGAGGCAGATTTCTTTTCTTTGAGAAAAGGTTCCAGATGCATTTTATTTTTCACTTCGTTCCACTTGACAACAAAGCCTGCACCATGGGTACAGAAAACACTGTCCGGTGTATTTTCAAGGTCTGCTTCTGGATCATATGCAAACTTTTCAATAATTTCATCTGCATTATGGCAAGGAAAATAGCCTTTGAATTTAAGGTTTATTCTGCCTTTACCTCTTGTAAAATTGATAAGAGTTGAGTTATATGAATTGATTTCTGAAACAGGTGCTGAACCTGTAAGTGTACTGCTGTCACCATCCTGCATAGGTGAATCAAAACTGCCGCTCATTTTCTGAATATCAGTCATTACACGGCCAATGTTCTCGTTTGGAACAGTAATCTCAAAATCGTACCAAGGCTCTAAAAGTACACTTTCTGCCTGCATAAGACCATTTCTTACTGCACGGTAAGTAGACTGACGGAAATCACCGCCTTCTGTGTGTTTAAGGTGGGCGCGTCCATTTACCAAAGTAATTTTCATATCTGTAATCGGGGAGCCTGTCAGCACACCGATGTGTGTTTTTTCATAGAGATGAGTGATGATGAGTCTCTGCCAGTTTCTGTCCAGTTTGTCTTCACTGCAAAGGGTATCAAACACAAGACCACTGCCCGGTTTACCAGGTTCCAAAAGCAGGTGGACTTCTGCATAGTGGCGCAATGGCTCATAATGCCCAACACCTTCAACAGTAGTCCTGATGGTTTCTTTATAGAGAACACTACCAGCATCAAAGGAAATATCTATACCAAATCTCTGCTGACAGAGAGTTTTAATAATTTCAAGCTGTATTTCACCCATAAGACTGAGATGAATTTCTTTCGCCTGCTCGTTCCATACGATACGCAGCTGTGGTTCTTCTTCCTCCAGTTGGCGCAATTTTGCCAACACAATACGAACATCATATTTTTCGTCAAATATTACTTTATAGGAGAAAATAGCCTGCAAAAGAGATTCTGCGCTATTTTGCTCTGCGCCAAGGCCCTGCCCTGGATAAGTATGGTTAAGACCGGTAACAGCACACACACTGCCAGCAGACAGTTCCTGCTCCGTTTTAAACTTTTCACCTGTGTACAGTCGAATGCTATTTACTTTTTCAGTATGGCTTTCGCCATTTTTATCAACCTGGGGAACAGAGTTTTTCACTTTCAGACTGCCACCAGTAATTTTCATAAATGTAAGACGGTCGTTGCCTTCATAGGCTACTTTGAAAACTTTTGCGCCAAACTTATCTGGATATTCTATTGTTGGAGCATATTTTTCAACAGAGTTGATAAAATCATCCAATCCCTCCATTTTAAGTGCAGAACCAAAAAAGCAGGGGAAAATCTTTCTGTCAAAAATAAGCTGTGAAATATCATCAGCAGACAATTTTTCATCTTCCAACAGTTTTTCCATAAGTGCTTCATCAAAAAGTGACACTTCTTCAAAAACATCATTTTCTGCCATTGAAAAATCTATACATCCACTGCCAAACTGTTTTTTCAACTGTGAGAGAACTACTGTCTTGTCTGCGCCTGGCAGGTCCATTTTATTTACAAAAATAAATGTAGGCACATTGTAGTTTTTTAAAAGATTCCAGAGTGTGACTGTATGGTTCTGCACGCCATCAAGGGAAGAAATAATGAGCACAGCACAGTCAAGAACCTGCAAGGTTCTCTCTGCCTCTGCACCAAAATCTACGTGCCCAGGGGTGTCCAACAGGCACAACTGCAAATTGCCGTGATTCAACACTGCCTGTTTTGAAAATACAGTGATACCACGGCTTTTTTCTATTTCATTTGTATCAAGGGCAGTGTTGCCGTGGTCTACCCTGCCGGCTTTTTTTATACTGCCGGTAAGATAAAGCAGACCTTCTGACAGTGTGGTTTTACCGCTGTCAACGTGGGCAAGCACACCCATAACAAGTTTTTTCATATTTTATCCAATCCAATAAATTTATAATATTTTATTATATAATATATCTGTATTTTTAGCAAATAAATATCCCTCTTTCCAGAGGGATATTGTCATTTCTGTATAAAAACAATATTTGTTTCGGTAGTGTGCTGAGGTGAAAATTCATAGTTAAGTCTGTTGAATTTCTTTATTTCTTCCGGATTTTCTATGTTGTTCTCCGCCATAAATCGCACCATTTCACCGCGGGCCATTTTGCATTTTGTACCTTTTTCCACTAATTTACCATCAATCAGGTCCGCAAATGTAACTGTAATAAACTTTACATCATTAGAAAGATATTTTGAAATTGTTTTGGAATATTCTTCAGATGCAAGGTTGATTATTGTGTCTGTATCTTTTGTTACAAAGTCATACAAATCCCTGCCCCAATATTCGTACAGGTTCTTTTTATCATCTATTTTCAGCTTTGCCTGCATTTCAAGACGGTATGGTACCACACCGTCAAAGGGACGCACCGCTCCGTAAAAGCCCGACAGAATAAACAGATGATTCTGTATATAGTCAAACTGGCTGTTGTCAAAAACTGCCGGTGCCATATATTTGAAAGCAATGCCGTCATAAGCAAGTATCGCTGGAGTTATGTTGCGTGTTAAATTCATATTTTCAAGACGCCGAACATTTTCTTCTGCAATTTTATCATTACAAGCCCACAGTTTTTTCAGTTCTGCATATGTTTTTGACTGCAGTTCATTTTTAATTATTTCGGTTTTATCAAGAAATGGTGGCAGGGATACAGTTTCCAAACTGTCGCTGTCTACAACCATCTTTTTGGCAGGTGAAAGAATTATTTTAAGCATAGTTACCTCTTTAATTATTATATCTATATTCTATTGTCTTGAGAGAAATAAATCAACAGTATATATTGACATTTTCCTTCGACAGCTGTAGAATATAATCAAACTACTACTATTGTCGGAGATTTGATATGAAAATTAAAAAATTACCTGAAACAGAACTGGAACTGATGCTGGCCCTGTGGGAAGCTGACAAAAGTGTACAGAGAAATTATTTCAACACAAAATTCAGTAATAAAGGATGGTCAGACAGCACTATCCTTACAATGCTGTCCAGATTGCAGGAAAAAGGCTTTATTACTTGCGAAAAAAGCGGTAATAAAAACATTTACTCCCCTGCAATTTCAAGGGATGAGTATATGCAGGTTGAGAACAATAGTTTTCTGTCCCGCCTGCATAAAGGCAGTATAAAACATTTTGTTGCCAGCCTTGCTGACAATGATGAACTGTCTGCCAGCGATATTGACGAACTGGAACAACTGCTGAAAGAACTGAAAGGAAAATAATAGGAGGTGCTTTTATGTTTGATTTTGAAATTTTGACTCCTTATATTGAAATTATTTTTCCTATGTCGCTGATTATAGCAATGATGCTGTTAATGGTGCCAGTTATGAACAAAAGGTATGTTGCAAAAGCAAGATATTTTGTGTGGCTGATGATTGCAGTTAGGCTGCTGATACCTTTTGACATATGGCACAATGCGGACTCACGGCACTTAATAAATGCTGATTTGCCAAATTTTGCAATAGTGAGAAATGATGTGCTGGATTACATACAACAGCAGGAAGATATTGCTGATAACAATATTGCCATAGCCGCGGATGAACAGCTTGAAAAACCTGCTTTTGCTACTTTTCCAAGAATAGTTCTACACAGTGTAATTGAATGGGTTTGGTCACTTGGCAGTATTGGATTGCTGACTTATTTTATCATTCAGTATATCTTTACAAAAGCAAAAATGAAAAGATTGTCAATACCAGATATCAACGGGCAGGAAATGCTGGACAGACTGTGTCAGGAAATGATCATTACACAAAAACTAAATATATATCGCTGTGGATACATAAATACAGCTATGATTATGGGCATTTTCTCCCCTACCATCTTTATTCCTGATACAGAAACCAGTGAAGATGTATTGGAAATGATTTTACGCCACGAACTGACACATTACAAAAGAAAAGATATACTATATAAATTCATACTGATGCTGGCCTGCTGTATGCACTGGTTCAACCCATTGGTATGGCTGATGGATAAACAGGCACATAAAGATGTGGAACTGTGTTGTGATGATGATGTGATTGCAGGACAAAATGAAGAATTCAAGCATAAGTACAGTGATAGTATTCTTGATATCGCAAAATTCAATGTAAGCAAAAAGACTGCTTTCTCCACTTGCTTTGCAATCGACAAAGAAAATTTGGTAACAAGATTCAAAAATATATATGACACCAACATCAAAAAATCAGGTAAATCATTAATTGCAGGTATATTGGTATTGTGTCTTTCAAGTACACTGCTTATATCTTGTACAGACAATTCCAAATCTGAGTACTCCTACACTGCATCTTCAATTATATCAAATAATAACAAATATATGTTCATTGCAGAGGATGAAAACAATATATACTTTAAAGATGCTGTTAAAATCAAAAAAATGAGCAAGCTTGATAACTCTGTAACCGAATTGTATACTTTTGATGCAAGCATCTATGAAATTCCAACTGACCTGGAATATGTTGATGGCAGAATTTATGTTTTCACCACTTTAGGTGATATTGTATCCATGGATTCCAATGGCGAAAACATTTTGAAAGCAAAAATGCCTGAAGAAGCGATAAACACCAACGCAGCTGTAAAAAAATATATTGATGGTAATCAGCTCTACTATATTACTGATAAAGCATATAAAATAGTTCCAGATACTCTTGCATTAGAACTTACCGATTATCCTGCTACATTCTGGCAAGCCGCAAATGATGGCAGTGCTTTTGTAGCACAGCAAGATGGAGATTATGTGGGACTTTATAAAACAGCCGAAACCGGTGAATTGGTATTGTTCTCCAGTAACAACGAAGGTGTCTGGTCAAGTCATATAAACATTACCAACAACTATGTATTTTATGTTGCTTATGAAAAGGGAGATTTCAGCAAATATTGCATCTATCGTGTTGATCTGAGTGGCGAGAATAAAATATTGATTAAAGAAGTTCCTCTGGACAATTACTCTTTTAACGTAAATTTTGATAACAGATATATCTATATTCTTCTTGGTCAGAATAAACTTATAAAAATAGACAAACGGACACTTAAAGAAACCGATATTTCAGTTTCTGCACAGGCATATCAGTCATCGGTCGGAGATATCTGTGAAGGAAAGCTGTTTGAAACTATCAATTCCTGTTACTATGTCGATCTTGATACAGGTGAAAAAGTAAATCTTTCAAGTTATTGGACAGAATAACAAAAAAAATAAAGGCAGGGTTTCCCCTGCCTTTTTGTTTGTTATAATTCAATTATTCACCGAATTCGTTTCCGTCATTCCATACTTTGCAGTTGTCCATAATTCTGGCTTCGCCAAGTTTGGAAATCATATAATGTGCCCAATCCCAGGATTTCTGTGCCTGTGCGCAGGTATACTGTGTAAGATATTCTTTGGCAGCATCTTCATCAACTGCTTTCAGTGCTTTATAAGCACCTTCGATGGCATCTTTTTCAACTTCCCAGGCTTTTTCCAGTTTTGCAATTTCTTCTTCGATTACTGCGTGTGTGCCTTTATAATCAAATTCTGTGAAGTAAAGCAGAACTTTAAATGCCCAGAATGCTTTTTCAGGTGAGTAAACCAGTTCTTCGTTGTCTACAAAGAAATGAGCGGCCTGTGATGCCTGTGGGCTCATCCAGTTATAGCCTTTTGGAATTCTTGTAAGTGCAACAGGATACCAAGGTGTATATGGTGATACACAGCCTTTTGGCGCGGCACGCAACATCCTTGTAAGGTTGATATCTTCGTTGAATTCCACAACAATGCTTTCAACTGTCATTGGGTTGCAGATTGTCAGAGGTGAATAGTAACCGCGGTGAGGGTTCTTTTTCAGGCCTTCAGTTTCGTCATCAGGTGTGCCAAGGTAGTGACTGCGCATAACCTGTTTCAAATCGTCAGCAGAATATTTTTTATCAGCTTTCATTGAAAATGGAGTGATTTCATCTTCACCCAGTTCAATGCCTTTAAGGATTCTCCAGGCATTTCTTGCACGGTAAAGGTTGTACTGTTTCTTTTCACCTTCCTGATATGTAAGGGCAAAGTCAAAGTCTGACCAGTCACCTTCAACAGCTGGAGCATACCAACCCTGCTGGATTGCATGTGGAATAAGGTTTGGTGAAGCGTAGAAATTGTCTTTATCGTTCAGGTCAATTTTATGGATTGTGTACCAGTTAGGAATGTAGTAAACTTCGTCATCACCTACGCGCTGTGCCACTACATTAAAGCCTTTTGGAACCTGTACAACCCAAGCTTCGTCTTTATCTACAACCTGGTAAGAACGGGATGAAAAATAACCGAATTTTTCTACCAGTTCTGCAATAACTTTTACACCTTCACGTGCTGTTTTTGCTCTTTCTGCAACCAGTCTTCTGATACCATAGCCAATACCATAAGCTTCTCTGTTGTCGGAATGACTGCCTGTGGCGTCTTTTGATGGGCGGCAGGCATTTGAAACAACCGCTACACCAAATTCATTTACAAAACCGTCTGCAAAGGAAATACCGCCTTCACAGCGAACTTCTGACCAGTAGTAAGCATATGTTTCTTCTACCTGTGGGATAACTGCAGATGCATCTGCAAATGTGATAACTGTGCCTGGTTTATGTTTAATTCTTGGAACAAGATGAGTTTGTACCACAGCCTCTGTATCATCTTCGTTGTGAGCCAGCAGAACTTTACCTGTAACTGATGCGTTTTTACCCACAATAGCTGTGGAACAGTTACCTCTGTCACTGCCCATATATTCATATACCAATTTTTCCATAACGTACCTCCATTTATTTAAATAAATGCTTTATATTATTAATATAACATATATTATAGATAAAAAGAAACAGACAAACATATTAAATATATCTGTCTGTTTTGGTTAATTTATATAATAGAGATTTATATATTACAAGCAAATGCGCTTTTTATATATTGTCCCAAAATGCAAACGATAAATACATAAAATTTTATCCTTTACATCTCTTGCCCATACTGCTATCTAAAATCTATCAAAAACAGATTTAACTGTTGCTTTTTTCTATATTGCCATATGTATTTTTCCCATTTTAACACCTCTTGAATGCTATGAAATCAAGCTAAAATTCAAGTACTGTTAAAATCTTTATAAAACAAAAAAACACTGACTTTCCGCAGAAAATCAGTGTTTGGTGGAGACGATCGGGATCGAACCGACTACCTCTTGAATGCCATTCAAGCGCTCTCCCAGGTGAGCTACGCCCCCATTTGTTTGGTACTTGATAAATATGTTGAAATAAAGCATATTTAACATAAATTTTACCCAATTATAATATCATAAACCTATTATAAATGCAAGAGTTTTTTTAATAATATTTAAATTGCTATGTACTTTTGTTTGCCGTAGTGTGCTTTTCATCAACAAGTTATGTGGATGTTTAATATAATATTTAACTATGAAGCTTTAATATTGATATCGTTATTTTCTATGATCACAAAAGGAGATGCCATTACCGCATTTTTTAATTTTTTCATCAGAAATGTAAGTATAAATTTCTTTAGTGAAAATATCCTTATGGCCGAATATTGCTTTGAGTTTCAATATATCGACTGCACCTAATAGACATAAAAGAGGAGTAGCGATATGGCGCAACTTATGGATTGAGCAACTTTGGCCATTTTATCTTGCAGTATGTATGAGTATTATTGAAGCAGCAAAGACCAACGGACTGAATCCGTACAAATATCTGAATAGATATTCAAAACTGCACCTGCAACAGTAAACCCAGAGGACGAAACCCACAACTGCGCTTTATTGCTTATGCCTGAAAAAAACACCTGATGAGTGCAGGACTAAAATTTAAAATTAAAAGAAAAAGGACCTTCCGCCGGAAGGTCCTTTTTACGCTATTCGGTGAATTATACTATCAAGTGCAACGCTTGATGAAAAAATAAAAAGTTCATATGAATCTCTGGTAGAATAAAGTTACCACACCAAAACTACGAAAGGAGAAACATATGAACTACAAACATCTTACCATAGAAGAACGCAGTTGTATACGAAAATATTACGTTGAGGGGTTAAGTTACCGAAAGATTGCAAAATTAATAGTCCGCAGGCCAAGTACAGTATCAAGAGAAATCCGTAGGAACTGCACTCATATGTATGACATACCAACATATTACCCGCATACCGCACAGAAGAAGTATCTGCTGCGCCGTTCATATTGTCACAGAGGTATGTTTCATAATCAGGAGATACTTGATTACATAGATGCAAGGCTGAGAGAAACATGGAGTCCGGAACAGATAGCAAATACACCTTGTGATTTACCAATGCCAAGTTACAAGACGATTTATCGCTGGATGTATGATAAATACCTTACAGCACCGTTAAAAAGCCTTAGAAGAAAAGGAAAAAGCAAAGGTAAGAAGGAAACAAGAGGTAAGTTTAATCTTGGCAAAAGCATAAGAAAAAGGGACAGAGCAGTCTACAAAAGAGAAGAATTCGGTCATTGGGAAGCTGATACAGTAGTATCAGGCAGAGGCAAAACAAAGGCTTGTTTTGCCACATTGGCTGAAAGAAAAACAAGATACTACATAGCAGTAAAAATGCCGAATAAATCTGCAGCATAGATGGCGAAAGCTGTAATTACAGCTTTAAAGGATTTACCTGACGAAGCGGTAAAAACAATCACCTGTGACAGAGGCACCGAGTTTGCCAATTGGCAAACAATAGAACAGGAACTTAACTGTAAGATGTACTTTGCTGACCCTTACTGTGCGTGGCAGAAAGGTACAAATGAAAACCTTAACGGACTGCTCAGAGAGTTTTATCCTAAAGGAAGAAATCTTTCCAGGGTTAGTCCTGCTACATTAAAAAAGAACCTGGCGTTAATTAACGCCAGGCCCAAAAAGGTTCTTAACTATCAAAAACCTGTTGATTTATTTGATCTTTTTGTCTCTATGTGTTGCACTTAGTTTGACAATTCATCTACTCTATTTGACAGTTACGACGATTACTCAGATTCTTTCAAGTTCCTAATATTTTTTCAATCCGATGTTCAGTTTGACTGTTATACTGTTTTATTGTGTACGTTGTTTTGTTTGGTAGTTAAGTATTTATTTAATTTAACTCTTAAGATTATCACAACAAATGTTTTATGAATCAATTTATATATACATAGAATAATATTCATCTAAAAATTTCATACGCATATTTATATATTTATAAAAATTCTCCATATTATCCTCTCCACTATAATGCAAGCCCCATTTATCATGGTCTCGTTGCAAACTTCCACTATATGTTATAGTATTAAACAATTCTTCAACATGAGTTGTTATATTTTCAGTACTAAAAATAGAATTTCTTAATTCAAACCATCTTTTAGCAATTAAGGTTTCTAGTGTAGGTTTTTTTTGGATAATATCATAAAAATCATAGCGATACACTATTGGCGTTAGCATTCCATCAAAATCATATATAAAACCTATAGACTCATCCCACGACATTCCAAATGACATATCTGTATCCCAAAGAAGATAATTAACCTCATAATTATTATCTATATTACGTATAATCCTAAAAATATTTTTTTCCAAACAGTTATCTGTTGCACATATCATATTAATGAATATATTTGTCTCTATCAGATTTTCAATATTCACATTTGATGTTATATCAGAAAAAAAATTCTTTTCTAAAAATGATATCGTTTCCTCTTCCGTATATGGTGAATGTTCGATTTCATAATATTTTATATTAGGATTAGCAACAACTACAGAATTTCCTTTAATAAGAATACTGTTATCATCAAGATTGAGATATTTTTTATCCAATCTCCTTTGCAGAAGGTATAATCCAACATACTCACCATTATAGACAACTTCGACATATTCACCTCGTGACATTGGTGCTTTATTGTCTATAAAAATCTTGTCAGAATTCCACAAATCCATTGTAAGCTTTTCCCTAAGGCAAAGATCATCAAAACTCATTGAATTTAAAATCCAATCGTCATCTTCCCCAAGTCCACAAAAAGAAATATTTTCTTTTTCCCCCGAATTATTTTCCAATGAAATTTTCCAGGATTTTTTGGTCATAATAAGTGTAGAATTTCCCCTTGCGCGCCAGGAAGCATTTGTACTTACAGTACGATACTCACCTGTTTCAGCAGAGAGAGAGTCAAAAAATTGAATTTTTCCGGTGTGTATAATTCTGCCAACACTGTCTTCAGCAGTAGGAATACCATTTATATTCAGAACGGGTAAAGTTGTAAACACAACACTATATTCTGTATATGTTTCATCCGGCCGCATAACGATAACTTTATATTTATCTCGACCTGCCAAATTCTCAGAAATATTTTCAACAGATTCGTCTTCTACAAAAAATAATTGATAATTTGGATTTGATACAGATAAAGTTCCTGCCATATCGGTTATTCTGCTGTTATCATCTATTTTCTCTGAAATATATATGATATTATTGATTTCGTCTGTAGCTGCAGGTATTCCATTGAACAATATTTCAACGTCAAATTCACTACTTTCCTTTGATAAAAGCACATTATATTCCTCTGGAGATATTGTCATTATCCCCATTAAAGCTTTGTTCTCTATAGTAATCGAAAATATGAGTGAAACAATTAGTAAACACCGCGTAAAAAGAAGGCTTACTATATGTAGTTTCTTTCTATCAACAACCATAATATTCCTTTCAATAAACAAATTGCCCTTCTATTGCCATTCTGCCAAGATAATATTTTGAAAAAGCTATTTGTATAAGCTTTCCATCTTCAATTAGCTGCGCAATATAATCCGAAAGAAATTCATCGTATTTTACTTCGAGAATATGCATTCCTTTTGGCAATACAGGTATTTTTTCATTAATATCATATGACAGAAAATCTTCACATGATTTAGATGCAGAAATGTTCTGGTCAAATGTAATACGAACATTTCCTAATGGATGAATAAATGCCGTCCTGTCATATTCGATTATTGCTTTTGGTCTCATATAATCTGTTTTCATTGCTAGTGATAATTTATTTACTACCAGACGCTTACTGTCAAAGGTCAAAGGAACCCCCTGCATAATCATCGTACATTCATCTCTTGTAATAATATTGCGGGTTTTCTTTGTATAACCACGATATTTTTCTTTGTTTTCAAGATAAAGCTTTTGCGCAGAAGGATCATATATTCTTATTCTAAGTTTATGACGCTCGTCAATTCCCGATTCATTCTCCTGCATGCAATTATCATATATGTCATCAAAATAAAGACTGCGTATAGTATACGCGGACCCTTGCTGATTAGAGTCCAGTTTCATCACTGTCTTCAATTTGGCGCTTAAAAGAAGAATTTGTTCGTTCGAAACAAGAAATTTTTTTTCTACTCTATATTCCATAGTAAATTCATACCGCCATTTTTATATTAACTTATACTCTAAGCTCACCATTATGACTGAGGATGCTTGCAGAAGTTACACCAGGTATTGCTGAAATTTCATTGGATAAACCAGAGTAGTCTTTTACCTGAATTTCAAAAATTACTTCCATACCTGAAAGAGTGATATTTCTGCTGCGTAAATAAGATTTTGAACCATATTTTTTTACAACACTGATGATTTCTGTTTCAGAGTCGCTGTTTTCAGCGGATACAACAAGAAGACAAGGAGATCTATATGCAGGAATAAGGTCAAGGAAGAAAATAAATACGCTCAAACTGATACTTGCCAGAAACGCAAGCTCATACAAACCAGCACCAATAACAATACCAACACTTATACTCCAAAAAAGAAATGTCAAATCCATAGAGTCTTTTACAGCGTTTCTAAAGCGAACAATGGATAATGCACCGACCATACCCAAACTTATCACGATATTACTACTCATAGCCAAAAGAATAATAGTAGTTATTACAGGCAATATAGCCAGTGACTTATTGAAAGAACGGCTATAAAACCCGCTTTTTGTTGTTAATCTATATATTAAAAATATGTATAAACCAAGCATAGCAGATATACCTAAAGATACCACAATATCTGTTGTGGTTAAGCCTCCAGCAGTAAAACCTTCTATAACTGATTTTTTGATTGCATCTGTGAAACTCATATAATGCTCCTAAAACTTTTCTCTTTATGTTTGATCATAACACTTATAAAACCATAAAAAGCTGATTAATTATAAACTCCATTTAATCATAATTTAATATCTAAAAGAGCTTAACAAACCGGACATTCCTGCCCATAAAATATTCTATTTCAATTAACCTACGTAAGTTATGCTTATGATTAAAGAATTTTTAGGCTATACTCTTGTTTAAAGTTGTTTAGCACATATCACACTAATCTTTAAGTTAACTTACAAAGCATATTAAACATCCACCCTCCCGATATGATTTGCATCAGACCGGGGGGGTGTTGTTTTGCTGCCTTAAATCAGATTAGTTCTGACTACTAAATAATCATCTTACCTGTTTCGTCAAACAGATATTCGCCTCTTTCCATCAGATCATTGGTTTTCCAGATACTGTATTTACCTGTCACCACTTTACAACTGCTGTTTACATAGTAATAGTAACCATCAATCATAATCAGACCTGCATAGGTTTTTTCTCCGGCT